>NZ_JAOECR010000016.1:0-85072 GCF_029836955.1 Stenotrophomonas sp. GD04054
CGTCCATGTAGCCTCGGTCGCCGCATCCATGCGGCTCACGCCCCCGCAACCGGACCCACCCCGCCTTCGACAGTTTCCTGCGAGCTGTTGGAACCTGCTGCTGTTGGTGGGTGCCGACCGTTGGTCGGCACGGGATCGGATCTCCAGATATTCCATTCCGACGGAGATTCATCCACGCATGGCGTGGATCTACAATGGCGCCCTCATCGCGCCCGGGACCGGCATGGATTCCTTCAACCTGATGCGCGCCTTCCGCCGCATCGTCGAACGCGGCGGGCTGGCCCGCGCCGCCGAAGACCTGGGCATGTCGCCGGCCGGGCTGAGCAAGCAGCTGCGCACGCTGGAAGCGCACCTGGGCGTGGTGCTGCTGCAGCGGACCACGCGGCGCATGAGCCTGACCGAGACCGGCCACGCCTATTACCGCGAATGCTGCCGCCTGCTCGACGAGCTGGAGGCGCTGGAACGCGGCATCGCCGAACAGCGCGGCGACGTGGCCGGGCGCCTGCGCGTCAATGCACCGCAATCATTCGCGCTGAGCACGCTGTCGCCGCTGCTGCCACGCTTCCTGCAGCAGCACCCGCAGCTGTCGCTGGACCTTGTGATGGAAGACCGCCTGCTTGATGCGGTGGGCGAAGGTTTCGATGTGTCGCTGCGGTTGCGTGCCGAGCTGGACGACTCGCGACTGGTGGCGCGCCGGCTAGCCTCGTTGCAGCAGGTGCTGTGCGCGGCTCCGTCCTACCTTCAGCAGCATCCGGCACCGCAGGCGGTGGACGATCTGCAGGCGCACAGCGTGCTGGCCTACAGCCTGTCCGACTCGCCCGGCAGCTGGCCGCTGCTCGGCCCCGACGGCCAGGTAACGATCACCCTGCCGGCGCGCGTCACCGTCAACAACAGCCTGCTGCTGCGCGACCTGCTGGTGTCCGGCATGGGCATCGGCGCCCTGCCCTCGTTCCTGGCGGCACCGGCGCTGGCCCGTGGCGAACTGCAGCAGGTGCTGCCCGACCACCGCTATCCGCCGCGCTTCGTGCATGCGGTCTACCCCACCTCGCGCCACCTGCAACCCAAGGTGCGTGCCTTCATCGATTTCCTGCACGCCGAGCTGCCAGGCTGCGCCGGCCTGGATTCGTAACCGCCAGCGAAAACTGAGCTGCCCGCGGCGTGCTGTTTCAGCCACGCCGCGCTGCCTAACCTGCCGCCTCCCCTCTCACCGATGGCAGGCAGATGTCTTCCGTTCCCTCCCCCGCCACCGCAGCGCCGGTGGTCGATTTTTTCCACGACGTGGTCTGCGGCTGGTGCTTCGTGCTGGCCCCGCGCCTGCAGCAGGTCTCGGCCGAACTCGGCATCCAGGTGCGCCACCGCAGCTTCGTGCTGCAGGACTCGCGCGCGCAGATGGTCGAGGTGTTCGGCTCGATGGAGCGCGCCAAGGCGATCATCCTGCGCCACTGGACCGACTGCGCCGCGCATGAAGACACCGCGCGCATCGATATCGAAGGCATGCGTGCACAGGACTTCGAGTATCCGTCCGGCTGGCTCGGCGCACTGGCCTGCCAGGCCGCCGGCATGCTCGGTGGCAACGACGCCCATGGCGCGATGTTCGATGCCGTGCAGTGGGCGCACCTGCACCAGCACCGCAACATCGGCGACGCCGAAGTACTGCTGGATATCGCCGAAGCACTGGGCCACCCGCGTGGCGCCTTCGCTGACCACATGCGCAGCGACGCAGTGCGCCAGCGCGTGCAGGCCGACCGTGCCGAAGCCGCGACCCTCGGCATCCGCTCCATTCCCACCGTGATCGGCGGCAACGGCCTGCGCCTGCAGACCCTGCCGCTGCCGCAACTGCGCCAAGCCCTGGCGCACCTGGTCGCGGCCTGAGCCGCACCGTCCCCCACCCTGCAAGGAGATTCCCCATGACCTCACGTACCCTGGCCACCGCGCTGGCCCTGCTGCTGGCCGGCACCGCCGCTTCCACCACCGTGTCCGCGCACGAACGCGTTCCCTCCGGCCAGCAGGTCGGCACCAGCCCCTGGGGGCCGAAGGACGAGATCGGCCGCCTCAACCTGATCACCGAGGCCTCGCGTGCGGCGATCCTGTCGCGGGTGAGCGGCGGCAAGGCCTATGATCTGGCCACCGAATACTACGTTGGCATGCCCAGCTGGCAGGATGCCGGCGACCCGCACTACCAGTTCTGGATGACCCACACCCCGCGCGGCACGGTGATGGATGATCCGATGGGCGTGGGTGAAACCATGAACCTCACCCGCAGCTACACCGGCACCGCGTTCTCGATGTACAGCCACACCGGCACCCACATCGATGCGCTGAACCACTTCGGCATCCACGGAAAGGTCTGGAACGGCTTCGAGGCCGACAAGCACCTCGGTGACCGTGGCTGGAACGTCACCGGCATCGAGAAATTCCCGCCGCTGATCGCGCGTGGCGTGCTGATCGACGTGGCCGGCGCCAAGGGCGTGGACATGCTGCCGGACAGCTACCGCGTCACCCGCCAGGACCTGAAGGATGCGCTGGCACGCCAGCGGGTGAAACTGCAGCAGGGCGACATCGTGCTGATCCGCACCGGCCGCATGCGCCTGTTCGAACAGCCCAAGGCCTACATGGCCAACCCGCCGGGCATGGGCCTGGACGCGGCGCGCTTCCTGGTGGAGGACAGCGGCGCGATGATCGTCGGCGCCGACAACCTCAGCTTCGAGACCTTCCCCTCGGAGGTGTCCGACGACTACGTGCCGCTGCACACCTACCTGCTGGCCCAGCAGGGCGCGCCGATCATCGAGCTGGTGGCGCTGGACGAACTGGCCCGCGACAAGGTCTATGAGTTCGCCTTCATCGGCGGCCCGCTGAAGATCCGCGGCGGCGATGCCGCGCCGCTGCGCCCGGTGGCGCTGCCGGTGCGCCCGTAACCGGGAGTGCCCGTGCCTGTAGGTGCCGACCCTGGTCGGCACCGTTTTCCCATCCACGCATGGCGTGGATCTACTGGAGAGAACCCTGGTAGATCCACGCCATGCGTGGATGCTTTAGCCCTTCAGCAACCTGAAACCCGACCTTCCGATTTCATTAGTAATTCTACTCACAAGGCGAGTAGCATGTCCAGTCTCAGCCCCTGATACCGGCTCGTCGATACTCGCGCCATGCCCGCCGTTTCCGCCCGTTCCTGCCGCTTCCAGCCCGCTCGGCGCCTCCCTTGGAGGACCGGCTGATGGGTGCTGTCGTCGCCCTCGACCGGCTGCTGGACGGGCGCCAGCTGTGGCGCGGCCCAGCCCGCCAGGGCCCGGCCAGCGATCACCTGGCCAGCGGCCACCCGGTACTGGATGCGCGCCTGCCCGGCGGTGGCTGGCCGGCCAGCGGGCTGTGCGAGGTGCTGCAGGCCGCGCCCGGCGTGGGCGAGCTGGCCCTGGTCTGGCCGGCGCTGGCGAAGCTGAGCCAGCGCGACCGCCCGATCGTGCTGGTCGCCCCGCCCTACCGCCCGCATGCCCCGGCCTGGGCGGCTGCCGGGCTGGACCTGGCCCAGCTGCAGATCATCCACGCCGCACCGAAACAGGCGCTGTGGGCCGCCGAACAGTGCCTGCGCTCTGCGGCCTGCGCGGCGGTGCTGTGTTGGCCACACCAGGCCGACGACCGCTCACTGCGCCGGCTGCAGGTGGCTGCCGACAGCGGCCAGTGCCTGGGCTTCGTGTTCCGCGAGGCGCAGGCAGCGCGCAACCCCTCCCCGGCCAGCCTGCGCCTGCAGCTCGACCACGGCCAGGTGCGGGTGCTGAAGTGCCGTGGCGGCCTGCCACCGGCGCAGCCGTTGCCACTGGCCATCGCCCACTGAGGCCGCGTCATGCATTGGGCCTGCCTGTTGTTGCCGCAGCTGGCACTGGACAGCGTGCTGCGCCTGCAGCCGGACCCGCAGCGGCCACTGGTGCTGCTGCAGGGGCCGGCGCAGCGTCGCGTGCTGCGTGCGGTCAGCCCGTCGGCACGCGCAGCGGGACTGCGCCCGGGCATGCTGCTGTCGGCCGCACAGGTGCTGGTGCAGGACATCTACCTGCACGACTACGACCCGAACGCCGAACAGCACACCCGGCAGCTGCTGGCCAGTTGGGCCTACGCCTACAGCTCGCAGGTCAGCCTCGATTTTCCGCACGCGCTGGTCCTGGAGATCGGCGCCAGCCGTGCCCTGTTCGGTGACTGGTTGACGATCGAAAAGCGCCTGCGCGGCGAACTGCATGAGCTTGGTTTCCGCCACCGCCTGGTGGCCGCGCCCACCGCGCATGCCGCGCGCGTGCTGGCCAACGTCCACGACGGCCTCGGCATCGATGCGCAGCAGCTGCCAGCGGCACTGGCGCAGCTGCCGTTGCCGCGCTGCGGCCTGCCCAGCGAAGCGGTGACCGTGCTCGGTCGTTCCGGGCTGCGCACGCTGGGTGCGGTGCTCGAACTCCCTCGCGACAGCCTGGCCCGGCGCTTCTCACCCGAGGTGCTGCAGCAGCTGGATGCGCTGCGCGGCCTGCCCACCGCGCCACTGCGTTACTACCAGCCACCGGACCGTTTCGATGCGCGCATCGAATTCGAATACGAGATCGAATCCAGCCAGGCCCTGCTGTTCCCGCTGCGTCGCCTGCTGCTGGACCTGGCCGCGTTCCTGTGTTCGCGCGATGGCGGCGTGCAGCGCTTCGACCTGCATTTCGAGCATGACCTGCTGCCGGCCAGCGTGCTGACCATCGGCCTGCTGGCACCCGAGCGCGATCCCGCGCTGTTGTTCGAGATCGCACGCAACCGCATGGAAGCGTTCGCCCTGCCGGCCGGCAGCCGCGCACTGCGCCTGCAGGCCGAACAGCTGCCACCGTTCGTGCCCGCTGCGCGGGATCTGTTCGATACCCGACCGGCACAGGCGATGCCATGGACGCAGCTGCGCGAGCGCCTGCGTGCGCGGCTCGGCGATGACGCCGTGCAGCCGCTGGCGGTGCAGGCCGACCATCGCCCCGAACGCGCCAGTGGCACCCAGCCCGCGGTCAAGCCTCCGTCGTACTGGCCGCTGCGCCCCGGCTGGCTGCTGGACACGCCGCAACCGCTGCGTGATCCCCGCCTGCGCATCGTCACCGGGCCGGAGCGGATCGAATCGGGCTGGTGGGACCAGGCCGATGCGCGCCGCGATTACTACGTGGTGGAAACCGCGCATGGCCAGCGCGGCTGGGCTTTCCGTGAGCGCAATGATCCGCATGCGCCGTGGATGCTGCACGGCTGGTTCGGCTGAGCCGCCATGCACAACGAACTGCCCGGCTACGCCGAACTGCACTGCCTGTCGGCCTTCAGTTTCCAGCGTGGCGCCTCGATCGCCGAGGAACTGTTCGCGCGCGCCGCCGGCCAGGGCTACCGCGCGTTGGCGATCACCGACGAATGCTCGCTGGCCGGCATCGTGCGCGCCTGGCAGGCCGCCAAGACGCATGGCGTGGCGCTGATCGTCGGCGCCGAATTCCAGATCGAGGACGGGCCGAAGCTGGCCCTGTTGTGCACCGACCAGGCCGCCTACGCCGGCTTGTGCCAGTTGATCACCACCTGCCGGCGGCGCGCGGCCAAGGGCGAATACCGCTGCCTGCGCGAGGACCTGCTCGGCCTGCCCGGCGGCCTGCTGTGCCTATGGCTGGACCGGCAACCAGCGGCCACCGATCTGGAACTGCTGCGCGCCGGCTTCGATGATCGGCTGTGGCTGGCGGTGGAGCTGCACCATGAGCATGACGACGCGCGTCGCCTGCAGCAGCTGCAGGCCTTCGGCGAACGCCACCACCTGCCGCTGGTGGCCAGTGGTGATGTGCACATGCACGTGCGCCGCCGCCGCGCCCTGCAGGACACACTGACCGCCATCCGCCACCGCTGCAGCGTGGCCGAGGCCGGCTGGCGCCTGTTTCCCAACGGCGAGCGCCACCTGCGCCCGCGTACCGCGCTGGCCCAGCTGTATCCGCCCGAACTGCTGGCCGAGACCCTGCGCATCGCCGAGCGCTGCCACTTCACCCTGGAGCAGCTGCAGTACACCTATCCACGTGAACTGGTACCCGAGGGCCACGACCCGGACAGCTGGCTGCGCGTGCTGGTCGAGCGCGGCATCCCGTGGCGCTGGAAAGGCGGCATCGAACCGGCACAACGCAAACAGATCGAGCACGAACTGGCATTGATCCGGGAAAAGAACTACGCCTCGTACTTCCTCACCGTGCAGGACATCGTGCGCTTCGCGCGCAGTCAGGACATCCTCTGCCAGGGTCGTGGCTCGGCGGCCAACTCCGCGGTGTGCTTCGTACTGGGCGTGACCGAGATCGACCCGGCACGCAGCAACCTGCTGTTCGAGCGCTTCATCTCCGCCGAGCGCGACGAACCACCGGATATCGACATCGACTTCGAACACGAGCGCCGCGAGGAAGTGCTGCAGTACGTGTTCAAGCGCTATGGCCGCGAGCGCGCTGCGTTGACCGCGGTGGCGATCAGCTATCGTGGCCGCAGCGCGATCCGCGACGTGGCCCGTGCGCTTGGCCTGCCGATGGACCAGGTCAACGAACTGGGCGCGGCGATGGACCACTGGGGCGGCCATGTGCCGCTGCCGGAGACCCTGCGCGAGCGCGGCTTCGATCCGGAAACCCCGCTGATGCGGCGGTTGCTGGCGCTGACCACCGAACTGATCGACTTCCCCCGCCACCTGTCGCAGCACCCGGGCGGCTTCGTGATTTCCGAGCATCCGCTGTCAACCCTGGTGCCGGTGGAGAACGCGGCGATGGCCGACCGCACCGTCATCCAGTGGGACAAGGACGATCTGGATGCCACCGGCCTGATGAAGGTCGACTGCCTGGCGCTGGGCATGCTCACCGCCATCCGCAAGTGCCTGGCGATGCTGCAGCAGCATGGCCTGCACGAAGGACGCATGGATGCGATTCCTCCCAAGGATACGAAGACCTACGACATGATCTGCGCCGCCGACACCATCGGCGTATTCCAGATCGAGTCGCGCGCGCAGATGGCGATGCTGCCGCGCCTGCAGCCGCGCACCTTCTACGACCTGGTGATCGAGGTGGCGATCGTGCGCCCTGGCCCGATCCAGGGTGACATGGTGCACCCCTACCTGGAACGGCGAAGGATCCTGCGCGAGCAGGGTCCTGACGCGTTGAACGATCCAGACAATCCACTCTATCCAGCGCGGCTGGAACGCGTGTTCGCGCGCACCCTCGGCGTGCCACTGTTCCAGGAACAGGTCATGCAGTTGGCGGTGGAAGCGGCCGGCTACACGCCGGGCCAGGCCGATGCCCTGCGCCGCTCGATGGCGGCGTGGAAGCGCCGTGGCGGCCTGGAACCGCATCGCGAGAAGCTGCTGGCCGGCATGCTCAAGAACGGCTTCAGCCGCGAGTACGGCGAGCACCTGTTCGAACAGATCAAGGGCTTCGGTGACTACGGTTTTCCGGAAAGTCACGCCGCCAGTTTCGCCCTGCTGACCTATAACAGTTGCTGGCTGAAGTGCCATCACCCGGCCGCGTTCACCGCCAGCCTGATCAACAGCCAGCCATTGGGTTTCTACAGCCCCGACCAGCTGCTGCAGGATGCGCGCCGGCATGGCATCCGCGTGTTGCCGGTGGACGTGCGCCACAGCGACTGGGACTGCACGCTGGATTTCAGCAAGGGGCCGGCCGCGATCCGGCTCGGCCTGCGCCTGGTCGATGGCTGCAACGAGCCCGCCGTGCAGGCCATCATGCGTGAACGTGCGCGGCGCCCGTTCGACGATGTGGGTGACCTGTGCCAGCGTACCGCTCTGGACCGCCGCCAGCAGGGCCTGCTGGCCGATGCCGGGGCGCTGCGTGGGCTCAGCGGCCATCGCCATCGTGCGCGCTGGGATATCTCCGGTGTGGAAAACCGGTTGCCGCTGTTCGACCAGGCCCGCGCCACCACCGAAGCCCGCGTGCCACTGCCCCTGCCCAGCGCCTGGGAAGACATGCAGGCCGATTACCGCAGCACCGGCACCACGCTGGGCCGCCATCCGATCTCGTTCCTGCGCGCGCAACTGCGCAGCCGTGGCTGCCTGGATGCCGCACAACTGGCTGCCCACGGCCATGGCCGGCGCGTGCGCATCGCCGGCCTGGTGCGCATGCGCCAGCGCCCGCAGACCGCCAGCGGCGTCACCTTCCTCACGCTCGAGGACGAGACCGGCATGGTCAACGCCGTGGTCTGGCGGCACCTGGCCGATCGCCAGCACCGGGTGCTGGTCGATACCCAGCTGATGCAGATCGATGGCCGCCTGGAACGCGTCGATGGCGTGCAGCACGTCATCGTGCAGCGCATGCACTGCCTGGATGAACTGCTGCAGGGACTGCGCAGCCACAGTCGCGATTTCCACTGACGATACACAACGTCACACAACGAACTGGCCATTGCCGGTCCGCATCCGCTATCGTCGGCACATCCAAGGAAGGACGACCCGATGTCCCGTGCGCTGCTGCTGACCACCCTGGTGGTCTCGACCCTCGCCCTGCTTGTTTCCGGCTGGACCGCCTGGAGCCTGCATCGCAGCCAATCGCCACAGCGCATCATCGAGGCACGCGGGCTGATCATCCACGATGCAAGCGGCCAGCCGCGGGTGATCCTCGGCGCACCGGTTCCCGATCCGCTCAGCCAGGGCCGCACCCAGGGGCCGCGCGCCACCGCCCTGTCCGGCCTGATCCTGCTCGGCCCCGACGGCTCCGAACGCGGCGGCTACGGCACCAGCGACCGCGGCGGCGAAGCCCTGCTGACCCTGGACGATGCCACCGGCACCACCGAAGTGTTCAAGGTCGTCGCCAATCCGGACCGTGGCGCCAGCCTGATGGTCAAGCACCAGAACAACACCGGCGCCATGCTCACCTCCTGGCAGGGCAAGCCGGAGCTGATGTTCGTCGATGACAGCGGCCAGTCCTACTACGTGCGCCCCGGCGCCAACGCCGCGCCTTGATCTGCTTCTGTAGCGTCGAACCATGCTCGACTACCGGTCATGTAGAGTCGAGCCATGCTCGACTGCTTCTACACAACAGCAGCCGAGCATGGCTCGGCTCTACAAAAGCGAAGCAAAGTCGAGCATGGCTCGACTCTACAGACCACACACCGCCGCCAGGTCATCGGCCAGCTGCCGCAGCTGCGCCGGTCCCAGCGCCGAACACGTAATGCGCAGACCATGGCCCGGTGCCGCCACCGCGAACACTTCGCCGGCGCGCACATGCCATCCGCGCGAGGCCAGTGCCAGCACCTGTGGGTGGCTGTCGGCCGGCAACGGCAACCACAGGTTCAATCCTTCCATCGGCTGCGGCGTCGGCATGCCTCGCGCGCGCAGCAGCTCCTGCAGCGACTGCAGGCGCTGCTGGTAACGCTCACCCGCCGAGGCGATCTTCGCCCGCTGCGTTGCCGACGCCAGCACCGAAGTCGCTGCATCCTGCAGCAGGTGGCTGACCCAGCCGGTGCCGGACGCCAATCGCAGCCGCAACCGCGATGCGGTCTCCTCATCGCAGGCCAGCCAGGCCAGCCGCAGGTCCGGACCCAGTGGTTTGGACAACGAACGCAGCAGCGCCCAGCGCCGGCCATCCAGCGGCAGTACCGAGTGATAGGCCTGCTGCGAGAGCAGTGCGTAGTGATCGTCGATCAGCACCGCCACCTGCGGGTAGGCTGCCAGCAACTGCCGCAACGCCCGCGCCCGCTTCGCATCCAGGCTGGCCCCGGTCGGGTTGTGCGCGCGCGGCGTCAGCAGCACCGCGCGTGCACCGGCCTCCAGCGCCTGCCGCAGCGAATCGACCTGCATGCCATGCGCGTCCACCGCCACCGGCAACGGCGCGTGGCCCACAGCATTGAGCACATTGAGGCTACCGAGGAAGCATGGATCCTCCACCGCGATGCGGTCTCCTGGCAGCAACCACGCCGCCAGCAGGCGCTCGATGCCATCAACCGCGCCATGGGTCAGCTCCAGCGCATAGCCCTCCGGGCAGTCCGCATCCAGCGAGGCGCGCGCCAGCGCCTGCAACCTCCGGTCGACCGTGCCTACGCCGTACAAACGCGGCGCGGCCGGGGCCAGGCGCAGGTTCGGCAGCAGGCGCGGATCCGGATTGCCACCGGCCAGGTCCTGCAGCGCCAGCCCGGGCGTACTGCCCTCGCGCGCCAGCGTCGGCGGCAATCCGCGCACCACCGTGCCACGGCGGCCCGCCGTGCTGGCCAGGCCCGCCGCATCCAGGCGCTTGTAGGCAGCGGCCACGGTGTTGCGGTTCACGCCCAGTTGCTCGGCCAGTTCACGCACCGGCGGCAGCACGCTGCCGGCCGGCAGGCGGCCCTTGCCGATGCCGTCGCGGATGCTGTCGAAGATCGACTCGGCGCTATGCCCGGTGATTTTCATTTTGTCCTATGCCAAAATATCTCTTGTCCTGTGCCAGTGTATCCCACCCTGGCCATCCTGCATTGGAGGTGCCCGCATGCCCCTTGCCGCTGCCGACTGGCCCGTCGCCCAGTCCGTTGAACAGATCGCCGCCAACCTGGTCACGGTGCGCCAACGCATCACCGATGCCTGCGCGCGCGTCGGCCGGGACCCGGCCAGCGTGCGCCTGCTGCCGGTCAGCAAGACCGTCGATGACGCCCGCATCCGCATGGCCGTGGCTGCCGGTTGCCATGAACTGGGCGAGAACAAGGTGCAGGAAGCACAGCGCAAGGCCGAAACGATGGCCGACCTGGGCGTGCACTGGTCGGTGATCGGCCATCTGCAGACCAACAAGGCGCGCTACGTGGCGCGCTTTGCCAGCGAGTTCCAGGCGCTGGACAGCCTGCGCGTGGCCGAGGCCCTGCAGCAGCGCCTGCAACTGGAAGACCGCACGCTGGATGTGTTCGTGCAGGTCAACACCTCGGCCGAGCCGAGCAAGTACGGACTGGAACCCGACGCGGTCGAGGCCTTCGTGCAGCAGCTGCCGGCCTTCGATCGCCTGCGTGTGCGCGGCCTGATGACCCTGGCCATCTTCACCCCCGACGTCGAGCGCGTGCGCGCCTGCTTCGTGCGCCTGCGCGAACTGCGCGACCAACTGCAACGCACCGCCCCGCCCGGCCTTGACCTGTCGCAGCTGTCGATGGGCATGTCCGGTGATTTCGAAGTGGCCATCGAGGAAGGTGCCACCGTGGTCCGCGTCGGCCAGGCCATCTTCGGCGCCCGCGCCACCCCGGACAGCTTCTACTGGCCGAACAGCGGAGCCCCGGCATGAAGCACGCGGTTGTCCTGCAACACGTTGCCTTTGAAGACCTCGGCACCCTGCAACCGTTGCTGCTGGCCCAGGGCTGGCAGCTGCAGGTGCTGCAGGCCGGTATCGACGCGCTGGACTCCGCCGAAGCAGCCGACCTGCTGGTGGTGCTGGGCGGCCCGATCAGTGCCAATGACACAGCGACCTACCCCTTCGTCACCGACAGCATCGCCCTGCTGCAGCGCCGGCTGCAGCAGCAGCGGCCAACCCTGGGCATCTGCCTGGGTGCACAGCTGATGGCCCGTGCACTCGGTGCCAGTGTCGCTCCCAGTGGCGGCAAGGAGATCGGCTTTGCGCCACTGCTGCTGACCGATGAAGGCCAGCGCTCGCCGCTGCAGGCCCTGCAGGGCATTCCGGTGCTGCATTGGCATGGTGAGGCCTTCGAACTTCCGGCCGGCGCACGCCGCCTGGCCAGCACGCCGGCCTGCCGTCACCAGGCCTTCGCCATCGGCCATCACGCGCTGGCCCTGCAATGCCATCCGGAACTGGACGCGCGCCAGTTCGAGCGTTGGCTGATTGGTCACACGCTGGAGCTGGCCCAGGCCGACATCGATCCGAATGATCTGCGCGCGCAGGCGCGTCGCTATGGCGCACCACTGGCCGCGGCCGCCACCGCGATGTTCGACCATTGGCTGCAGGACCTGCCGGAGACACCGCGATGAACTATCGATTGCAGATCCACCGCGAAGGCGTCTATTGGGGCCACTTCGACTGCAGCGGCCCTGATGCCCTGCAGCGCATGGACGCCATCGCCGCACAACTGCCTGCGGATCAGGGCTTCCAGCTGAAACGGCAGAAAGGTGTTGGCGAAGAGCGCATCCTGTCCAGCAATGCCGACGGCCTGCGCGTACTGGCTTCGCAGATCCAGTACCGCGACCTCTGACGATCGTCACGGTAGTGCCGGCCGCTGGCCGGCATTCGAATCTACCGGCCAGCGGCCGGCACTACCCCGGCTGTTCGGCCGCGTGCGAAGCTTCACCGATGCTGACCCTGCAACGCGGCAACCACCACGGACTGCTCATCGCCCCGCGCTGGCCCTCCACCCGCATCCAACTGGAAGAAGAGGTACTGCAACGCCTGCTCGACGCGCAGGCAATGCTGCCTGTGGGGCTGCGGCTACTGCTCACCCGTGGCTTCGAACCCAGCCACAGCCGTCTCGGTGGCTTCCGCCGCCTGGTGCGTGGGCTCGGCATCACCCTCTTCCGTGCCTGTTATCCGCAGCGCCAGGATGAAGTCGACGCCATCTTCGGTGCCAACGGCCACGACATCGATGGCCGTCATGTCGATGTCTCACTGGTACTGCACGGCAAGCGGCTGCGGCTGCTGCCCCTGGGCGTGTTCACCCCGCCGCGCTGGCAGCACCGCCGCGTCGCCCGGTATGCCGAGCCGGTCGCACGAGCGAAGCGCAGCCTGCAGCACTGCGGCTTCGAGCTGCATCACAACCCCACCGAAGCGCTGCAGATCCACTGCGATTACCCCCCACGATGACCCCCGCGGCTGGCTGCGCATCGTCCGCCGCTCGCCTCGCTGATGCAAATGATTCTCTTTTGCTGTAAGGTGCAGCCGCTGCCCTTGCCGCCGCGGGCTGTTCCCTTTCCCAGTTGTCGCCCGCCCCGTGTCCACGCCTGTCGAACCGACGGATGTCGCGCAGCTGTGCGCGGCCCATTACCGGCCGCTGCACGCCCATGTCCGCCGCAAACTCCCGCAACGCAGCGACGCCGATGACGTCGTCCAGGAAACCTGGCTGCGTGTCGTCAAGGTCGCCGCCAGTGGCCTGCTGAGCAATGGCCGCGCGTACCTGTACCGTGTTGCCCACAACCTGATTGCCGACCATTACCGGCAACGCCAGCGCCGTCGCGAAGAAGCGCTGGATGACACGCAGTTGCATGCCATCGCCGATCCTGCGCCGCTGCCCGAGCAGCGACTGCTCGACGCCGAACAGCTGCGCCACCTCGACGCGATCATCGCCGCGCTGCCACCGCGCTCGCGCCAGGTGTTCCTGCTGGCGCGGGTTGAACAGTTGGCGCTGGCCGAGATCGGGCGCCAGCTCGGCATCAGCCGGCAGACCGCGCATGGCCATCTGCTGCGCGCACTGGTCGCCCTGCAGCAGGTGCCCGGCGCATGAGCCTGGACGCGATCGCGCGCGAAGCTGCACGCTGGTGGCTGGACGGGCACGACGGTGGCCGCGACGAGAACGCGTTCGAGCAGTGGTACCAGGCCGACCCCCGCCATGCTGCGCAGTACCAGCATCTGCAACACCTGTGGCAGGCCGGTGCGACGCTGCCCAGCCTGCAGCGGCAACAGCAGCGCAGGCAACGCCGTCGCCTGCGCGAAGCCGGCATTGCGGTTCTGTTGCTGTGCGCGCTGGGTCTCTACAGCCGCCATGTGTCGCCGCCCGTAGCGCAGATCCTGCGAACGGCCGCTGGCGAGATCCGCGAGGAGACCCTTCGGGATGGCTCGCATGTCCTGCTGTCACCCGGCAGCGAAGTGAAGGTGCGCATCGATGGGCAGCGCCGCCAGCTCCAGCTGCAGCGCGGCCAGGCCTGGTTCCAGGTCGCCGCCGATGCCGACCGGCCCTTCCAGGTGCATACCCCACAGGGCACCGTCACTGCACTGGGGACCGCATTCGATCTTGCCGTGCAGGGCAACAGCAGCGTGGTCACCGTTACCGAGCATCGCGTGCGCGTGGACAGCGGCAACGTCAGCATGCTGGCTGACCACGGCGAACAGCTGCGCTTCGATGGGCAGGCAACAGCCCATGCAACAACGACCGCCCCCGGAGCATTGGCCTGGCGCGAGCGGCGCCTGCATTGGGTCTCGGCCCCACTGGCCGACGTCACGCAGGGCCTGGACCGCTGGCATGGCGGGCACACGTGGGTCGTCGGCGAGCAGCTGCGCCAGCAGCCGGTCACCCTGCTTGGCAGTGCCGACGGTGCGGCCGGCAACCGCGACCAGTTGGCCACTCAGTTGCAGGTGCGCGTGCTGCGCCTCGGCGCGGGCATACAGGTGTGGCTGCCGCCACGCAGGGAACAGCGTGATGGACCCTGACATCCGGCCTGCGGCTGCGTCTACCCAGGATGACGACGCTCTGCGTCAGCCCCTGGAGCCCCCGATGCTGTGCCCCCGCCCCCTTGTCCTCGCCCTGTCGCTGGCCTGTACCAGTGCCCTTCCGCTGCTGCCCGGCAGTGCCCACGCACAGACCGCCACCCGTACCTACAATCTGCCCGCACAACCGCTGGCGGCCGCGCTGGACGCCTACAGCCGGCTGACCGGCGTCGATCTGGTGATCGGCGCAGCGCTGCCCGCGGGCCATTCGGCGCCTGCGCTGCGCGGTGACTTCGACGATGCGCAGGCCCTGTCGCGCCTGTTGGCAGGCAGCGGCCTGCGCCCGCGCTTCGTCGATGCGCGTCGTGCCGCCCTGGAGCCGGCGCCGGCTGAACGCGCCGATGGCAGCCGTCGCACTGGCCCGCTGCGGGTGCAGGGTACTACCGCACACGGTCAGGCACCGGGTGCCGGCGCCAGTCAATATGTACCGGCCACCCGCGATGGCTTTGCGCCCCCGGTGGGCAGCGAGCGCGTGGCGATGGCCGAACGCCAGGAAGGCAACAGCCTGCTGCGCTCGATGCCCGGCACCCACAGCTTCCATTCGCGCAGCCAGCCGGGCCTGCAGGTCAACATCCGCGGCATGACCGGTGCCGGCCGGGTCAACACCATGATCGACGGTGTCACCCAGACCTTCCGCAACAATGCCGGGCACGGCTCGGGCGGCCCGTTCGCCTATGTCGATCCCTTCCTGCTGGCCGGTGTGGACGTGCAGCGCGGTGCGGTCGCCGGTGGTGATGGCGCCGGCACGCTGGCCGGCAGTGCCAACTTCCGCACGCTGGACATCGACGATCTGCTCGGCGAGGGGCGCGACTGGGGCCTGCGTGCGGGCTACCGCCACGGCAACAACGGCTACGGCAGTGGCCGTACCTTCGCCGGTGCCTGGCGCCACAGCGAAGAGGGTGGCGACCGCCAGTTCGGCCTGCTGGCCGCCGCCAGCAGCAGCCGCAGCAGCGAATACGCGACCGCACGCGGGCAGAAGAACAACGCCGATCCGGGCAGCCAGCAACCCAGCAGCTGGCTGTTGAAGGCGCGCCTGCAGCCCAGCGACCAGCATCGGCTGGACCTGAGCCACATGCGTTACGAAAACGACTTCTACCACAACTATCCGTGGCAGATTTCCGCGCGCAACCAGCGCGCCAGTTACCACTACACACCCTATTCGCCGTGGATCGACCTGCGTGCGACCTTCGCCAGCAACAAGACCCGGCTGTTCTATCCGCCGGTGGAGGACTCCAGCTACATCGGCCGCCGCACCCACAGCAGCCTGAGCAGCTGGACCGTGGACAACACCAGCCGCTTCGACATCGGTGCACTGCAGGCGCGCTGGAACACCGGCATCAAGCACCAATCGGACATCTATGTGGCCGATACGCCCATCCTGCGCGGTGCCAACCCGCAGGGTCGCAGCCAGCTGGACAGTGTGTTCAGTACGCTGGAGCTGCAGTACGACATCTATGCCCTGACCGCAGGACTGCGCCAGGACCGCTTCGGCATCCGTGGTCACATCCCGGTGTGCTCGGATGTGCCCGGCCAGTGCGCGGAGATCAATGGCGGCGACATCGACGTGCGTCGCACAGAGCGCGCACTCAGCCCGAGCCTGGCGGTTTCACTGCAGGCCACCGACTGGCTGCAGCTGTTCGCCGAGGTCTCGCGCACGTCGCGGCCGCCGCGCGTGCAGGAAATGTTCTTCGAGAAGATCCCGCTGGAGGACGCCAGCGTCGCCGACGGCATCGGCGCCAATCCGTTCCTGCGCCGCGAGCGCTCGCGCAACCTGCAGTTCGGCGCCAACCTCAGCACCGACTCGCTGCTGGTCGACGGTGACCTGGCACAACTGCGGGTCACCCGCTTCGACAACCGCATCCGCGACTACATCAAGCCGCAGTACCTGCTGATCGTGCATCCGCCGGAAGTGGAACCGTTCGTGGTGCCGATCGACAGCGATCCGCAGCTCAATGCCTGGACCGATGTGCTGGACGCCGACGACTTCAGCGCCACCACGCGCTGGATGAACCACCCCGGCGTGGTGCGCATGCGCGGCATCGAACTGGAAGCCCATTACGCCAGCGAGCACTACCACGCCACGCTGAGCTGGACCCGCTCGCGCACCAGCGCGCCGGCCATCGAGTTCGTCAACCTGGAAGACATCACCGCCCTGCCCGACCGCTACTGGACGCTGGACGTGGGCGGCCGCTGGTGGCAGCAGCGCGTGCAGGCCGGCCTGCGCGCCGAGTACTCCGGTCCGACCGAGGAAGGCTACGACTTCTTCCAGACCCGCAAGACCGGCGGCACCGGCGTGCTGCTGGACTTCTACGCCAGCTTCAAGCCGCAGGCCAACACCACGCTGTGGCTGAACATCGAAAACCTGCAGAACAAGGCCTATGACAACAATGCCTCGATCGACAGCATCTTCAGTCCGATCCTGGACCGCGGCAACGGCCGTGGCCGCACCGTCTCGATGGGCGTCAATGTGGCGTTCTAGCCGCCACTGGCTGCCGCTGTGCCTGCTCGCGCTCGCGTCGATGGCCAGCGCGCAGCCGATGCCCGGCAAGGTGCTGGACCTCGCCAGCGGCCAGACCCTGGACGAAGCTGCGTTCGTGAAGCGCGCAGCGAACGCTCCGCGACTGCTGCTGGGCGAACGCCACGACCTGGCCGGTGACCACGCTGCCCAGCGCTGGCTGCTGCACGCGCTGCAGCAGCAGCGTCCACAAGGCGCGCTGGTGCTGGAGATGATTGCCAGCGAACGCCAGCCGCGCCTGCAGCGGGTGCAGCGCTGGCTGGCCAAGGGCAACCATGCCGACGGTGCACGCCTGCAGGAGCTGCTGGGCTGGGATACACGATGGCCGTGGACCGCCTACGGCGGGCTGATGCAGGACGCCACCGCTGCCGGCATCCCCTTGTTCGGCGGCAATCTCGCGCGCGTCGAGGTCAACGCCCACCTGGCGTCCGCTGATGCAGTGCGGTTCCCGGTGCCCGCCGCCCGCCAACGCCTGTCGGATGTGGTTCTGGCCCAGCACGCAGACGCGGCACCGATGCTGGAAGGGATGCTGGCCGTGCAACAGGCCCGCGACACGCGCATGGCACAGGTGCTGACCGCAGCACCCGCACCCGCGCTGCTGGTAGCCGGTCGCTGGCATGTGCTGCGCGGCACCGGGGTGCCGGGCTACCTGCCACCGGATACGCCTGCGCTGGTGATCGCATTGGCCTCGCCGGGTGAAACCGTCGGTGCTGCTGATGCCGATCTGCTGTGGGTGCTGGACGATGAGTGAGCGCGGCCAACACTGGCAGGCGATCGTGATCACCGTCGTCCTGCACCTGCTGCCCCTGCTGCTGTTGGTGCACTGGGTTGCAATGCCGCCGATGCTGCCACCGCCGGAGCAGGACATGCGCATCAGCCTGCGCCTGCTGGCACCGGCCACGCCGCCACAGCCCGTAGAGGAGCGCCAGGCCGATACCCCCAGCCAGGCGCAGCAGGCGCGTGCATCGCAACCGACAAAGTCGCCGCCACCACCGAAGCCCACCGCCGCGCGCGAGGGCGAGTTGGCCGCCAGCGAAACGGGCGGGACGGGTCGAAAGCCGCTGCCGGTCGCCCCGCCTGCGGCCGCGACCGATGCAAGTCCCGCACCGGCATCGATCACGGCCGCGCCGCCCGCTCCAGACGCGCCACCGGCGGACTTCCAGGCCGGCGCCGCCAGCGACCAGTGGGAAGCCCGCCTGATGGCGCGGCTGGAGCGTTACCGCTATTACCCTGCCGCCGCGCGCTCGCGCCGGCAGCAGGGCACTGCCTGGGTCAGGGCCAGCATCGACCGCGAAGGTCGCCTGCTGGCGCTGCGGCTGGAGCAGTCCAGTGGCCAGCCGATGCTCGATGACGCTGCGCTGCAGACCTTCCGTCGCGCGCAGCCGCTGCCGCCCATTCCCGATGAACTGAAGGCACCGCAGGAACTGGTGGTGCCGGTGGAGTACTACCTGCGCTAGGCGGCGTAGGCCTCCGCCTCGATCTCGAACAGCATGCCGTCCAACGCCAGTCGCGGCACCGGGATCAGCGTGCAGGTGGGCGCCGCGCGGTTCGGCCAGCGCCGTCGCACCTGGTGGGCAATGATGCCCAGCCGGTCCTCATCGTGGCCGACCACCAGGATGCGCAGCCGCGCCACATCGGCCAGACTTGCCTGCGCCGATCGCAGCGCGGTCTGCAGGTTGTCCAGCGCCTGCCCGACCTGTTCTTCGAAGCTGGGCGAGAGGCGGCCCTGGGCATCCTCGCCGCCCTGCCCTGCGACATGGATCACCCGCGCCGGCAGGCGCACCACCGCCACGTGTGAGTAGCCGTTGGCCGAAGGATCGTAGAGGCCCGGTGGATTGAACAGTTCCAGCAGGCCATGGCTGAGGTCCGGTGTGGTCAGCAGGTTCATGCCGCGCGCCTCGTGGGGGATGCCGGCAGTCTGTGACCTCAACTCCGGTTGAGGTCAAATGGGTCCTGTGCAACAGAGTAGTCCGCCATGCGCAACGATCGCGCGTTCCCGTGGACTCGAGCCTGCTCGACTTCCACCGACCAGAAGCAGTCGAGCAAGCTCGACTCTACAGAAGCGTGGTCACGTCCACGCTGGGTCTGCGGTGAAATCAATGGTCAACCAGAACGTGCTGCCCCGCGCATCCAGCCGTACCGCAATCTCGTCACGCATCGCATCGACCTCGCCCACTGAACCCAGCGGCGTGGCCGGGTCGGCCAGCACGTGGATCTCGATGAAGCGCATCCGCCACATCTTCGCCACATGGCTGGTGAAACCGGCATAGCCACGCTCGGCGACGAACGCCTGCATCACCCGCTGCACGCGCCGGTCCAGATCATCCGGTGCCACCTGCAGCACTTCGCGCATGGCCTTCCAGGCACCCCGCGCCGGCACCGGCAACACCGCCAGGCTGATCAACGCCAGCACGATCGAATCCAGGTACGGCACCCAGTGGTGCCACTCGCCACCGTGCAGGACCAGCGCCAACACGAAGGCCAGCACCACCGCCAGGCTCATCAACCCGCCCAGCAGCCAGCCGCGCACATCCAGCCACAACAGCGCGGAGCGCAGATGCCGCGCCCGCTGCGCGACGAACGCCGCCATCGCCAGGTTGCTGGCACTCAGCAATGCCGCCCACCACAGCGCGGGCCCGAATTTCACTTCGTGCCCGCCCGTGGTCAAACCGATCACGGCGTTGGCCAGCGCGTACACGCAGGCCAGCGACAGGATCACCCCGCCCAGCGCCTCGACCATCGGCTCCAGATGCCAGTAGCCGTACTGGAAGCGCGGGCTCTGTTCCCGCGCCACCAGCCGCAGCACCGACAACGACACCAGGGTCAGGGCGACGTCGACCAGGCTGTACACGCCGTCGAACAGGATGGCCTGCGATCCCACCAGCAGGCCACCGATGAAGCCGACCGCGCTCACCGCCAGGGTGACCCCGATCGAGAACTTCAGGATGCGTTGCTCGCGCGCAGTATCCATCGTTCGCCGAGGGGCCGACCGTTGCCGGTCAGGCCTTCAGCACCTCCACCTTGTACGAAACCGCATCACCCTCCTGCTCGATGATGAGCCCGTGCACGTCCGACTCGAAGCCCGGGAAACGGGCGTTCTGCTCGCGGGCGATGCGCAGCGACTGGATGATCGGCTCGTCGCTGTCACCGAAACGCTCACCCGGCATGATGGTCGGGATGCCCGGCGGGTACGGCACCAGCATGGTCGCCGCAATGCGGCCACTGATCTGCTCGATGTCGACCCGCTCGATCTCGCCCTTCACAAGGTGGTTGTAGGCATCGGCCGGGGTCATCACCGGCGCCGGCAGATCCACGTACATCTCACGCATCACCTTGGCCACGGCAAATTCCTGGTTGAATGCATGCAGCGCATCGCACAGGTCACGCAGGCCCCAACCGGCGTAGGCATTCGGATAGTCGGCAGCCAGCGTCGGCAGTGCCTGGCTCAGCGGCGCATTGCGGTCGTAGAGTTCCTTGAACGCCATCAGCTCGGTGACCAGGGTGCTCCACTTGCCCTTGGTGATGCCCATCGAGAACAGGAACAGCACCGAATACAGATTGGTCTTTTCCACGGTGATGCCGCGGCCCCACAGGAACTTGCTCAGCACCGCTGCCGGAATGCCCAGCTTGCCCATGCTGCCGTCCATCGCCAGGCCGGGGGTCAGCAGGGTCACCTTGATCGGGTCGATCAGCACATAGTCGTCGACCAGGTTCTCGAAGCCGTGCCAGTGCGCATCCGGCTGCAGGTACCACTCCTCGCGCTTGGCCACCAGCGGCGCTGGCGTGTCGCCCTTGTCCAGGCTGCGCTCGACCTGGGTCGGCTGCCACACGCTGAACCACCAGTCGTCGCGCCCAAGGTCATCGCGTACGTGCAGCATCGCGCGGCGGAAGGCAATGGCCTCGTCGTGCATTTCCTGTACCAGCGAACGGCCCGCATCGCCTTCCATCATCTTCGAGGCCACGTCACAGGCCGCGATCACCCCGTAGTGCGGGCTGGTCGAGGTGTGCATCATGAACGACTCATTGAAACGCTCGGCATCCAGGTTGCGTTGCGCCGAGTTGCGTACGTGGATCATCGACGCCTGCGAGAACGCCGCCAGCAGCTTGTGGGTGGAATGCGTGGTGAAGATGATCGCATCCTGCTCACGCGGCTTGCCCTTGGCCATGCCGTAATGGTTCTCGTAGAACGGATGGAACGCAGCATAGGCGTACCACGCTTCGTCGAAATGCAGGAAGTCGACCGCGCTGCCGATCTCGTCGGCGATCTTCTCGGCGTTGTAGCACAGGCCGTCGTAGGTCGAGTTGGTGACCACCGCGATGCGCGGCTTGGAGCCGGCCTTGTAGGCCTGGCTGGCCAGCGGGTTGGCAGCGATGCGCTGCTGCAGCGACTCCGGCGTGAACTGGTCCAGGCTGATCGGGCCGATGATGCCGTGCGCGTTGCGGCTGGGGGTGAAGTACACCGGCACCGCACCGGTCATGATCAGCGCGTGCAGCAGCGACTTGTGGCAGTTGCGGTCGACGAACACCACGTCGCCGCGGGCCACCGTACCGTGCCAGACGATCTTGTTGGCGGTGGAGGTGCCGTTGGTGACGAAGAAGGTATGGTCGGCACCGAAGTTGCGTGCGGCCTCGTTCTCGGCGTCCTTGATCGGGCCGGTGTGATCGAGCAGCGAACCCAGTTCCGGCACCGAGATCGACAGATCGCTGCGCAGGGTGTTCTCGCCGTAGAACTGATGGAATGCACGACCGACCGGCGACTTGGTGAACGCCACGCCGCCGGCATGGCCGGGCGTGTGCCAGGAGTAGTTCGACTCGGCCGCATGGTGGATCAATGCCTTGAAGAACGGCGGCAGCAGGTTCTTCATGTAGTCTTCGGCCGCGCGCATCACCTGCCGCGAGATGAAGCTCTTGGTATCTTCGAACAGGAAGATGAAACCGTGGATGTACTTGAGCAGCTTGCTCGGCACCTTCTCGATGGTGCGGCGCTCGCCGTACAGGAACACCGGCAGATTGGCGCGGCGTGCGCTCTGCTCGCGCAGGAAGGCGGTCAGGCGCTGGAACTCGCCATCCACCTCTTCACTGCCGTCGATCGAGATCAGCACCGCCGAGGCCGCCACGTAGGTGCGGGCACCGGCGCGGGCATCATCCAGGTTCAGGCCGCACAGCACGCGCTGGTCGTTGCTGCGCAGCTCCTCCACCAGGGCGCGGATCAGGATGCCGCCGATGCGCGGCGACTCGTAGTCGTTGTCGATGACAATGACCGGATAGTCCAGGGACTTGAAGTACACGTTGATTCTCCTTGTCTAACTCAGGAACGCTGGGCGCCGGCGCTGATGGCCGATGCCTCGCGGGCGCGCTGCCGCTGCTGGCGGCGCTCCTCGCTGAAGAAGGGATAGAACACGGTGATGAACAGCACGAACAGGAAGGCGTACTGCACGATGGTTCCCGACGAGCCGTAGATCGCCCACAGGCAGTACACGACGGTCAGGCTGGTCAGTGTCCAGAACGCACCGGTGTGAACCAGGGTGTGCGAACGCTCGACCACGAAGTAGCAGGCCACGCACGAGTAGATGTAGGGCAGCAGGGTCAGCACCACCGCCGCCGACGTGATCACGTCGAACTGGGCCGACGCGGTTTCCGAGGTGGAGGTGACCAGCACCGCCAGGGTCATCAGCACCGCCACGATCAGCACGCCCTTGACCGGCACGTCGTCCTTGTTGGTCTTGCTGAAGATGCTCGGGAACAGGCCATCATCGGAGGCCGCCTTGGCACTCTGTGCGGTCAGCAGGATCCAGCCGCCCAGCGAACCGGCAGCGCCGATGAAGGCACACAGGCTCACCAGCGCGCCGCCCCAGCCACCGACGGCCTTGGCGGCAGCCAGTGCGAACGGAGCATCGGAGGTCTGCAGCTCGCCATTGGGCACCATGCCCATGATCACCGACGAACTGGCGATGTAGGCGATGGCAGCCAGGAACACGCCCGCCAGGGTGGCGCGGGCCACGTTCTTTTCCGGATTCTCCACCACGCCGGCAGTGACCGAGGCAGATTCGACGCCGATGAAGGCCCACAGGGTCAGTGCCGCGGCACTGGAGATCGCGCCGAAGTTGGATTCACCGGACACGTTGTAGGCGCCCTTGAAGATGTCGGCATCGAAGAAGAACCAGCCGAAGATGGCGATACCCAGGATCGGCACCAGCGCGAAGCTGGTGGTGACCGTCTGCACGCGGCTGACGAAGGCCGGGCCGATCATGTTGGCGAAGCTCAGCGCCCACACCAGCACAAGCACCGCGATGCAGCGCACCAGCGGCTCGGACAGGATCGGGAAGAAGTAGCTGAAGTAGCCCACCGCCGCGATAGGAATGGCGACGTTGCCGATCCAGTTGGCGAACCAGTAGATGGTATTGGTCTGGAAGCCCATGTAGGGCCCGAACCAGTCACGCGCATAGGCATAGGGGCCGCCCGCCTTGGGTGCCAGCTTGCCCAGCTTGGCGAACACGAAGGCCAGCAGCAGCGCACCGGCGGTGGTGATCAGCCAGCCCCAGATCGAGGCGGTGCCGATCTTGGCCAGACTGGATGGCAACAGGAACACCCCTGAGCCCATCATGTTGCCGGCGACGAGGAAGGTGGCTCCGACCACCCCGATTTTCTTTGCTTCTGCCATGACAATCTCCTGTACTGGCATGAGCCCGGTACAACCGGGCGTGGGGACGGTTACGCTGGCGTACGACCGCTGGCGCCTATTTGATGAAGTTGTATTGCAGGCTGCCCTGCACCCGGACCGTGTCGCCGCGCGCGCCGCCCTGCTGTTCCAGGCGGCCGTACAGCAGCTCCATGCCCATCGTCCACGAAGGCGCCGGGCTCCAGATCAGGTTGAACACGCCGTAGCGGCTCTGCCGGAATGCGTCGGCCGCCAATGCAGCATTCCGCTCCAAGGTCAGCTGGCCGAAGATCAGGTTCGAACGCCACAGCTCGGACCAGTAATGGGTGTAGCCGACGAAACCGCCGTGCAGGTCCAGCGCGTCTAGACGGCCATCGGCACTGACCACCGCGTCCAGTCCGGAGCCGGTCAGGTCGGCGGTGTAACGGCTGAGGCCGCGCCCGCCGAGGGCACCGAACAGCAGCAGGTCGCGCTCGCCCACCGAGGCCGAACCGCTGAGTTGCAGGCCACCGGCCATACGCCGGTCGCGCTCGCCATCGCCGTCATAGGCCAGGCTGCGTGCCACCGCGCCCAGCTGCAGGTGGCCCCAGTCGCGCTCCATGCGCGCGGTCACCGTCACGTCGGGCAGGCGGTTCACTGCCGCTCGCTCATCGCTGGCGCCGGCCAGTTCGGTCTTCGGATCTTCGGCGGCGACGGTCAGGGTGTTGCCCTTGCCCATCGCGAAACTGTGGTGGATGCCTGCCACCAGCAGGTAGCCGGCACCGCCGGGACCTTCGAAATCCAATGTGTCGGGCAGGCTGTCCGGATCCATGAAGCTGGAGTAGCCGTAACCGGCATAGGTATTGCCGAGCTGGCCATAGGCATGGCGCAGCCGGAATTCGTAGCCGTCACTACTGCCGAAGAAGTCGTTCTCCAGATAGAAGCGCAGGTTGCCGTGCGTGGTCGGACGTCGCGCCTCGAAACTGAAGCGGGTCTGCTTGGCATGGATGTTGAAGTTCGAGACATCACGATGACTGCCGCCGACCGGCATCGACGAAGGAATGAACTGATCCTCATCCCCCGCTGCACGCGAATCGGCGATGGCATCGAGCTTGGCGTAGCCGCCGATACGGATCACCGTATCGGTGCCGGGAATGGCGAAGAAGCCTTTCAGATCCGGGTCGGTCGGGCCGGCCGCACTGCCCGGTCGCGACGCGGCGGTGGACGGATCGGCCACCGATTCGCGCTGCGGCAGCACCGGCTGTGCCACGCCCGGCACCTGGGTGGGGTGCAGCAGGTTGGCAGTGCTGGCAGGCGCGATCACGGCGGCGGGTGCCTGTGCAGTAGCAGGCGCAACGGTTGCGTCGCGCTGCTCAAGGCGGTCCAAACGCTGCTGCATGCCCTCCAGCGCCTGCCGCATGGCCGCAATCTCACGACGCAGCGCCTGCGCGTCCTCCTTGTCATCCACCTGTGCATACGCCGGCGTGATCGCCAGTGCTGTCACACAGGCCAGGCTCAGTACCGCCACGCGCATTGCATCCTCCCTGGACGACCCCTGTTCGCAGCACGCAGACGGGACGCACGCATGCGCCACTCCGGCCTCGTGCTGCCGTTGCTGGAAATGCGGATACTGCGTCGACGACACCGGCCAGCCTGCGCATGGCAGGCAACAGGACGATGACACTGCCCTGCCCGCACCGATGTCGACGCCATCAAGGCCGCGCTGCCAGAGAGGTGGCGACCGCAGCGGTCTGGGTAACAAGCACGGAGTGAGAGTGTCGTGAATGGCTGTGCCAGCCGACCCTGATCAGGGCGTGGCGAGCGCGGCATCCATCGCGCATTGACGCTGTATTCCATGCGTCACAGGCTAATCCGCCTGTCGTTTTTGGCCTTGATTGGAATCAAGGCGGGATGCTTGATGTCAGTCACGATTCAGACGTGACGATGAACCACTGTTGCGCGGGCCCGCAACCGCAATGCCCGCCATGGAATGCGACAGGCCCGCATGCTGCCATGCGGGCCTGCGCAATGTTTCATGGGGCTGGCGCCACTCAGCGCGGGCCAAGCACCGTCTGCAGATCGGCACCCTGCGGCAGACCCGCACGACGCTGCACCTGGCCCTGTGCGTCCTGGAACAGGATGCCCGGTGTGCCCTGGAAGCCCATCTCGATCATCAGCACCTGATTGGCGTCGAGCTTGCCAGCGATCTCGCGGCTGATGTTCGGCAGCGCCTTGATGCCACCGCGATCAAAATCGTGCTCGTTCTGCAGCAGCGCTGCGCTCGGGTCACGCGCGGCAAGGATCGCCGCGGCCTTGGCCGGGCTGTCCTCGCGGATCACGCCGACCATGATGTGACGCAGCTGCACCTTGCCGGCATCGACCCACGGCCGTGCCGCTTCCCAGAACTTGTGGCAGTACGGGCAGTTGGCATCGCTGAAGGTGTAGACCACGCGCGGCGCATCGGCCTTGCCATCACGCACCCAGGCGCTGGCTTCCAGCTTGGTCCACATCTTGGCCGACATCGGCGAAGCCACCAGCTTCTCAACGGCCTCAGCGGCTACATCGTTGCCCTCCGCATCGAACAGGCTGCCGACCAGTACGTTCTTGCCGTCAGCAGTGACATAGGCCGCTGCCGGCTGCTGGCCGCCGACCACGCCGGCGAAGCCCCGCAGGCCACCGGGGGCATCGAATTCTGCGACGACCTCGAAACCATGCTTCTCGATGCCCTTCAGCACCGCAGGACGATCGCCCTTGTTGGCCGTGGCTGTGGCGCTCGCTGCCGGTGCCGCGGCTGTCTTGCCCGGTGGCGTCTGTGCCTGGCTGCAGGCGGCCAATGCCAGCAGGACCGGCAGCAACAGCACCGCAGGGGCGGTGCGCAGGGAAGTCGACAACATGGGAACTCCGTAGTGAGATGCCCGCGCAGGCTACCGCAGCCGGCGCAGTTTGTGTTCAAGACCGGCTGCCGTCAGTTCGCCCAGGTGCAGTTCACGCAGGCGCCCTTCGGCGTCGAAGAACAGGGTCGAGGGATAGGCCTGCACGCCCAGCACCGTGGATGCCGCAGCGTCATCATCGAGCAATACGTTGTGCAGCAGGAGCCGTTCGCGCGCAACGAAACCCTGGACCTCCTCAAGGGCTTCACCCTGGTTGAGGAACACGAACTGCACGTCCGCATGCGCCTGCTGCGCCGCAGCCAGGACCGGCATCTCGCGCCGGCAGGGCCCGCACCAGGTCGCCCAGAGATTCAGCACCAGCGGTTTTCCCCGGAACTGCTGCAGATCAACCCTGCCCCCCTGCAGATCAGCAACCTGCAGTACCGGCAAGGGCATCTGCCGCTCCTGCCATGCGGACAGCAGCTGACTGCCGCCCGCCCATAGCAGCACACCCGCCAACGCTGCGCCCAGCACCGGGGCGCGCAACGCCCGCCATGGGCGCACCCGCCACAGCCCCCATGCCGATCCCGCAACCAGGACAACCACCAGGTGGTAGCCACCATCGGCAATCTGCAGAATGCTCCACGGCGCCTCGCGATACAGCGCGAAGTTCAAGGCCACGAAGCTGATGCGACCACACAGCAGGCCCACCAGCAGCATGTCCAGAACCATGCTGGGTGCAGAAGGCAGCGGCACGCCGTCCTTCCTGCGTGGCCATAGACGTGCCACGGCCATGGCAATCACTACGCACACGAGAATCAACACCACCGGCATCGGCACCGGCCCAACGCTCGACATCAGACCACCTGTTCAATCGTCCACTGACTGCATGGTCGAAGTGTCGCGCTCCGGTTGCAAGCGCGACGATGCCGCCGACATCAGGCCGCGCTGCGCCCCAGTTGCATCACCGACGGCGATTGCAGCCCGCGCAGGCTGCCTGCCACCGACGGCATCAAGGGCCGCTCGCGACGCTTGCTGCTGACGTGACGCCGATAGTTGGCCGGCGTCATGCCAACGATGCGCAGGAACAACCGGCGGAAAGCACTCTGATCAGCGTAGCCGACACCCCACGCCACCTCATCGATACCCGCCCCCTGCTGCAGCAGGGTCTGCGCCTTGGCGATGCGCAGCCGTTGGCAGTATTCGATCGGCCGCAGGCCGGTGGCCTTGAGGAACCGCCGCTGCAGTGTGCGCGGCTCCAGCCCGGAGACCTCGCAGATCGCGGCAAGGGTGGCGCCGCGTGCCGCCGTGGTGTGCAGCCAGCGCTGTGCCTTCAGCACATCACGATCGCCATGTGCGAAGTTGGCGCTGAAGCGCTCCAGGTCCTGCTGGATCGTGGCGGGCACGGTGATGCCCAGTTGCTGTGCGACCGCACTGGCCACGCCCTGCCCGTGCAGCCGGTACAACAATCGCAGGCCAAGGAAGCGCCAGGCCTGGGCCCCGCCGACCGTCAGCAGGTCACCGTCATCCACCAGCGCCCGCTCGCTCGGCACCCAGCTCGCGGCCTGCGCCTGCAGGCCTGGATGGCGCCCGAGATCGGGGCCACTGACCGTACGCCCGGCCAGCAACCCGGCACGTGCCAGCACGCTGACGCCATCACTGGCGGCGGCCAGCAGACTGCCGCCGTCATAGTGCGCGCGCAGCCAGTCCAGCAGGACCTCGTCCGCGCGCAGGCACGCGCCGGCACTGATCTGGCCGGGAACCGCGATCACAGCCGGGATGGCCGCATCGAGCATTTCCGCACCCGCAATACGATGCACCCCGGTCTGGCTGGCCGGCACGATCCAGCGGGTGACCAGCACCCGCTTGAACGGCCGACGCTGCTGCTGGGCAAGGCGATTGGCAACGTGCGCCATTTCGGCCAGTACGGAGGCGGCAGACGGATCACCTCCCGGGTATTCAACCACCGCGATCTCGACGAATCCTTCGTTCCTGAATCCTTCCACAGACCACCTCCTCGGTTCGTTGCAGGCCATCGAACGGCCGGTTCAGGCGAAGGGTAGGAACTGGTCCATCGGCGGGGCTATGAAGAAAGTTGCAAAGTGCGCTGAATGCGCGCACCCGGGCCAAGCCTTGACTCTCGACCAGACTCCAGGCTTCACAATGGTCGGCAGCCCCTGCAGGAATCCGCCATGAACATTGGACAACTGGCCCGCCAGGCGGGCGTACCGATCGATACGGTGCGCTACTACGAACGACAGCAGCTGCTGCCGACCGCGGCCCGCTCGGCGGGTGGCTACCGCATCTTCGGCGAGCAGGACCTGCGCCGGCTGCGATTCATCCGCCGCGCCAAGGCGCTGGGCTTCAGCCTTGAAGAGATCGGCGAGCTGCTCGCATTGAGCGATCGCCATTCGCAGGACATGGGCAGCGTGCGCGACACCGCGCAGGCGCGCCTGCAGGACATCGCACAGCGGATGGCGGAGCTGCAACGCATGCACACTGCACTTTCGCTGCTGGTCGACGCCTGCCCAGGTCACGGCGCGCTGGACCAGTGCCCGATCCTGGCGGCACTGACCGACGACGCTGCACAGGCGAAAGGCGACTGACATCGGCTTCGCAACGCACGTGAAGAAAAGTGCAACAAATGCTTGCCAACCCCCTGGGGCAAGGCTATTATTTCGCTCCTCAGCGACGTGGGGCCATAGCTCAGCTGGGAGAGCGCCTGCATGGCATGCAGGAGGTCAGCGGTTCGATCCCGCTTGGCTCCACCAATCTTTCGGCATTAGGCCGTCGAAAGGTCGCTAAAGAACATTGATGAGAATTGCGTCCCCATCGTCTAGAGGCCTAGGACATCACCCTTTCACGGTGGCGACCGGGGTTCGAATCCCCGTGGGGACGCCACTCATCACGAACAATGAGGACCCGGCCGATAACCGGGTCTTTTTTGTTCACCGCCTACCGGCATTCAGGTTGTGGCGTTGCGATTCCCCTGCCCTCGTGGTCGCGGTTGAACCGGAACGAAAAAAGCTCAAAAAAAGCTTCCACAAACGTGAACACGCAGGTATGATAGGCGGCTCGGTAACACGGGGCCATAGCTCAGCTGGGAGAGCGCCTGCATGGCATGCAGGAGGTCAGCGGTTCGATCCCGCTTGGCTCCACCACTTTCGACATTAGGCCGTCGAAAGTTCTACAACTTGAAGTTTTTCGTGCGTCCCCATCGTCTAGAGGCCTAGGACATCACCCTTTCACGGTGGCGACCGGGGTTCGAATCCCCGTGGGGACGCCAGTTTCAAAACGGACTCTGCTCCCGGCAGATCATCCGGAGTTTCATTGGGGCCATAGCTCAGCTGGGAGAGCGCCTGCATGGCATGCAGGAGGTCAGCGGTTCGATCCCGCTTGGCTCCACCACTTCGACATTAGGCCGTCGAAGGATCTACAACTTGAAGTTTTCGTGCGTCCCCATCGTCTAGAGGCCTAGGACATCACCCTTTCACGGTGGCGACCGGGGTTCGAATCCCCGTGGGGACGCCAATTCTTTAAAACCCCGGCTTCGGCCGGGGTTTTTCTTTGCCTGTGATTCCTGGGAAGGCCCTATCCACGCATGGCGCGGATCTACTGCAGGGCCGGGATGGATCCGGCGGCCGGTTGGCCCAGTAGATCCACGCCATGCGTGGATGGCTTCAACTCGGCCACACCTCAGAACCGGCGATACATCCCGATCGATGCAGGTGCGGTGGGTGCGAAACCAAACTGCGCGTACAACCGGTGCGCTTCACCATCCGCCAGAAGGCTGACGTATGCCGACGGCGGCAGGTTCGCCTGCATCCAGCCCTCCAGGCGACGCATCACTTCCTTGCCCAGGCCCTGCCCCTGCAGGCGCGGCAACACAGCGATATCGCAGACCTGCAGGTGGCAGCCCCCATCGCCGACGATGCGCCCCATCGCCACCAGCTCGTTACCCTGGTAGGCACACACGCCATACAGGGTATTGGGCAGCGCGCGTGCCGCCGCCTCCTGGCTCTTGGCACTGAGGCCCGCCAGCACACGCAGCTGGCAATAGTCTTCGACCGTGGGCACGGCGTCGCGGAACTGGCAGGCGACGGAATCATTCATGCGCTATCTCCCTGTAGGTCGGGCTATCCTGCCTCATCCATGTCGCAGCTGCTGCGACCCACGCCCGCAGAGTTCCCATGTGCTATTCCGCCCTCATCCGCGCCGACTACGCCAAGCTGGTGCGCGAGTTCGGCGCCATCCTGTCGTTGGAAGAATTCGCGGAGCTGTACGCGCACGATCCTGGCAAGAAGCGCCCCAGAACTCCCAAGGCGATGGATGACGGCTTCGCCGGCGCGCGCACCGAGCAGGGCCGCGACATCGTCGCGAAAATCCAGCAGTGGCATGCGCAGGAACGCCAGGATCTGGAAGCGGAGCTGGCCCGCCAGCGCGAGCGACGCGATATTGCCAATGCCACGCTGGCGACCCGCCCCACCCAGAAGGCACGCAACGACCTGCGCGTGGCCGGCAACCGCATCGATCGTGCGCAGGCTCGGCTGGAAGATCTGCACCGGGTGCAGTTGCTGCCGCGCGACAACCGTATTTTCCCCGGTACCTACGCACCGGTGATGGTCAGCGAGGGCGGCAAACGCGTGATCAAGCCGATGCGCTACCAGTGCCGGCTGCCGGACAAGCCTGCGCGCAACGACGTGCTATATCCGGGCACCTACAACGCGCGGCGCGACAGCCTGGAAGGCTATTGGCGCGGTGCGTTCGGGCTGCGCCACGGCGTGGTGGTGGTGCAGGCGTTCTATGAGCACGTGCCACGCCATGCCATCGCCTGCCGTACGCTGGGTGCCGATGAGAAGGATCAGGACGTGGTGCTGGAGTTCCGGCCCGATCCCCCGCGCGACCTGCTGCTGGCCTGCCTGTGGGCGGAATGGGAAGGACCGGAAGGTCGCCTCCTGTCATTTGCCACGATCACCGACACGCCTCCGCACGACGTCGCCGCTGCGGGCCATGACCGCGGCGTCGTTCCCATCCGCAAGGAACACCTCGATGCCTGGCTCAATCCCGATCCGGATGACCTGGCGCGGCAGTACCGCATCCTCGACGACCGCGAGGAGATCCGCTACGTATACGAAGAAGCGGGCTGAACACCGCGCACAGATGAAAAACCCCGCCTGGGCGGGGTTCATGGATCAGGGATTGCCGCCGCACATCGCCTCTTCGCAGAAGGCCTGTTCCTGCAGGCACTGTTCAACCTCTCCACCCCGCGCGATGCAGCTCTTGTAGAGCTGGAAACAGGGCTGGCCACACCACGCGGCAGAGGCCGTACCACCGAAGACCGCCATCGAAAGGACACCCGCAGCAACCATGCGCTTGATCCACTTCTTCATGCCACTCTCCTTGTAGGCCTGAGCATTCAGGCCCGGGCAGGATACGCCCACCGCTTCAGCACGCGCCAATCAGGCGCTGGCGCTGGCGCGGCCCACTGCGCGTACCAGCGCCTGGCTCAGATCTGCCGAGAGATAGGGCTTGACCAGCAGCACGCCGGCCAGCATCGGCTCGGGCAGCTGCTCGGCCTGCATCCCGGTGGCCAGCACGAACGGCACTCCGCGCGCCGACAGTGCCGCAGCCACCGGCTCGCTGGTCTCATTGCGGGCCAGGCGGTAATCGAGCAGGGCCACGTCCGGGGTCGACGCCTGCAGCAGGCGCAGCGCTTCAGCCACGCTCGCGGCCAGCCCCACCACCGTCGCACCGGCATGCACCAGCTGCATCTGCAGCAGTGCGGCACTCATCTCGTCGTTCTCGACCACCAGCACCCTCAGGTCCTGCAACACTGTCATCGGCTACCGCTCCTGGAGGCATTCAAGCCGCCGCAGTATAGCCATGACAGGGCCGAAGCCGACAGGACGCGCCCCGATCGGCCTCCCCACTATGAAAGCCGTGCCGACCTCGGTTACACTCACACGCTGCCTGCCGGTGTGGCGGAATGGTATACGCAGCTGACTCAAAATCAGCCGGGGGTGACCCCATGAAGGTTCGAGTCCTTTCACCGGCACCAAAGACCCTTGCGGCATAAGGGTTTCCAAGAAAATGGCGTAATGGAGTCGTGAATCTTCCGGCTCCGCCTTTTTTCTTCATCCTCTCTCGCTACACACCGCGGCGCATCTGCTGCAGCCCTGCCCTCATCCACGCCTTGCGGGCGTCCTTCGGGCGAGGTTTGGTCTCCTTCGGCGGTCGGCGCGGCTCCAGCGCTTCCTTGATTCGCTCGATCTCCTTCGCTCCAGCCTCGGCCAAGCGCCGGGCCTGTTGCTGCTGCTCGCGGGTTGGCGGCAGGCCGGGCAGTGGCGGCGGCGGCTGGATCGGGGTGCTGTCTGTCAACCGGGCGACGGCTTCACGAAGGGGCAGATCGGGATACAGCCTGGCCGCGCACCAGCGCTCGGCGTAGCGCTTCGCCTGCCGGACGTTGGCGGCGCGGACTTCCTTCACGTCCCACATCTTCTGGCCTTCCATCCATAGCCGGACCCCAGGACCGCCATCGGGCGTAACGCTGGCCGTCTCGCGGCCGTTGTACCAGAGCGCCCAGCGCTCACCCGTCTGGACCCAGCCAGAGGGGATCGGGGCGGTGCGGAAGCCGTGGGAGGAATGCATGGCCGGGAGGATACGACCAGCCGTCGCAGATCCTGCGAACGCAGCAGCGACCTGCCTGAATCGTTCGGGATGGGTGCCGGCGCGGCGCTGCTCAAGCGCCCCCGGGTTGAGCTGCCTGCGGCCCCGGATCCGGCAAGTCCAGAATGCCTTCACCGCGCGCCCGGCACCATCGGGCAACCTCGCACTGTCGGGTCGGGCTGTCCCTACACACCCCGGGCACGGGTAGCAGGGCTACCCTCCTGCCATGTGCGGCCGATTCGTCCAGCTCCCCGTGATCAACTTCGGCCAGCCGGGGCTGGCTGACCTTGCCCCCGGCCTGGCCGAGATCCAGCCCAGCTACAACTTGGCGCCGACGCAGCGGGCGTCGGTGATTCTGGACCGCGGCGAAGGACGGCAGGTTACCCGGCTGGCGTGGGGCCTGCTGCCGTTCTGGGCGAAGGCCAAGGGCCTGCAGGGCTCGACCATCAATGCGCGCATCGAGACAGTGGCCACCAAGCCCGCCTTCCGGGCGGCGTTCAAGAAGCGCCGCTGTGTGATCCCCATGGCCGGCTACTTCGAATGGTCGGTGAGCCCGATCGACGAGAAGAAAGACCCGTGGTTCATTCACGCCACCGGGCCGCTGCTGGCCGCCGGCCTGTGGGAGGACACCAGTCCCCTGCTGCCAGACGGCAATCTGGGCACCTTCACCATCATCACAGGCGACAGCAGTGGCGTCTCGGCCGACATCCACGACCGCATGCCGGTGTGGCTGCAGGCTGGCCAGATCGATGGGTGGATGGCAGCTGGCCCGGACGATGCCATGGCGATGCTGCTGGCAAGTGAGCCGCCGGCGATGGAGGCCTACCGCGTCAGCCGCGCAGTGAACACGCCACGGAACAACCGCGAGGACCTGCTGCTGCAGGTAGCGTGAGGCGCGCCACCCTACACACCAGGCTGATCCATGGGAGAATTCCGAGCATGGAGGCGGTGCCTGTGAAAAAGAACGAAGACATTCAGGTCCTACGGGGGCTTGCCATCATTTTTGTAGTGCTGCAGCACTACAACAGCCGGCTGCCGACGCCCGATTGGTACAAGGCGATGTTCACGCATGTCGCGTTTTGGGGTGGTGTGGACATCTTCTTCGCCATCTCGGGCTACCTGATCTATCGCGCCTTCTCCAGGGACCTGCGCGTCGAACCGACTAAGGGATCGGCCCTGCAAGGATTTGCGATCAGACGATTCCGCAGGTTGTATCCAGCCTGTGCGGCATGGGTTCTAATCTCCATCGGCCTAGCGTTCGTGCTCACCACGGCACCAAATCCCGATCCCTGGCCCATTATCAAAAGCGGCTTTGCGGGCCTGACCGGCTGGTCGAACCTCTACTACGTCCTCTGCGTTCCCGACTATGTCGCCTGTGGCAACGCAGATTTCAATGGCGTCACATGGTCTCTGTCGGCGGAATGGCAGTTCTATGCGGCCCTGTCTCTCGCAATGCTTGCCATCGGTAAGCGCAGGGCAGTCCTTCTACTCCTGGCCATTGCGCTTGTCATGGCCAGTTTCCCCGCACCGTCATGGTCGATTCCATGGGCATTCCGTCCGATGGGCTTCATGCTCGGGGCGCTGATTGCCATGCTCACCGAAACATCAACCTGGGCGCCATCCAAGGTGCTGGGAAGGGGCATGCTCGGTGCTGGCTTGACCCTAGCGCTTGCAGCACCAGCGAATCTTCCACAACCTTTCGTCATCCCTGCTATCTCCATCGGCGGTGCGCTGTGCCTTCTATCCTCCTTGGGGGGGAACCTCTACTCAGGCAAGATGAGTGCACCCGTAAGGTGGATCGGAGAACGCTCATACTCCATCTACCTCTGCCATTTGCCTTCAATCCTGATTGTGCGTGAAGTCCTGACACGGGCAGGGATGACGGAAGCGACTCCCGCAAATGTGGCGTTGGCCATGATCGCGGCCGTCATGCTGATTGGCTTCTTGTCCAGCCTGTCCTACAAGCACATCGAGAATCGCTTCCAACGGCATAAAGCGGCTGAAGGAAAGGTGCCGCAACGCGCGGCAGCCTCGCCCTGACCCTTCAGCACACCGCCCTCAACCGAATCCCAGCGGAACCTCGGTCAGGTCCACGATGAAAATTGTGGCGTTCTGCGGCCCCATCGTCACGCCGCCCACCGGGAAGGTGTTGGTGATCAGGGTCTGTTGAGTCACCTGCAACCGCGAAAGGAAGATCCGGTTGTCGCTGGTCATGTGGAAATAATCGGCGCTCATGGTGCAACGATCCTGCGATTGCGCGAAGTAGTAGAAGCGCGGTGACGGGATGGCAATGCCGATCTTGACTCCCGGGAAGAACTGGCCGATTTCAACGGGAGGCCCCGGGACCGTTGGCAGCGCCACCACTTGGAGAACACGCAGGCCCTTGCGTCTGGAGTCGTAGAAGACCGTGCCGTCTGCGTTGCGCAGGCGCAACCCGACTGGACCAGTACCTTCTCGCTCAGAAGCATTGAACGTGTAGTACTCCAGCACCTTATTCGGCGCGGCACTGGAGGCGTAGACATCGCACGTCACGCCGCTCTGGACCAGAGTGAATCCGGTATTTGTTGATACGGAGTCATTGATGTATCGGCAGACGTGAAGGTTTGTCGTCCCTTTCGTCGATGCCAACACACCACTCGGAGACCATGAGGCAAACGGTGGTGATCCACCAGTCGATCCACCGGCAAACGAACCAGTGTTGAGCGTGCCTGATTTGGCCAGCTGCAGATTTCGATAGCCAGAGGCGATCTGGATCTGTCCGGTCCCTTGGTTGCGCACGCGAAGTCCTACGGCCATCAGCTGTAGATTCCATAGTGAAGGGTGATGCCGCCGACAGTTTCCGTAGTGGGTTTGCTCGGGAACATCTCCATCCTGACGTGGAAATTCACTACGTCAGGATCCCATGCCCAAGTGATGCTGTTGCCCGAGATGGTGACTGATGGGACCAGCATCCCGTACACCGACCGCTGGTCCTCACAAGTGAAGTAGTACCAGGGCTCGCCGCCAGAGAAGTCGTTGACGACGAGCCCTCCGTTCGCTTCAGGCGGCGCCACCCACTTGTTGTTGGAGTTGACCGGGTTGTAGAGCGGGAACCTGTAGGACCCGATCATCTTCGACAGCTTGGTGGTGACCGTGGTCTCCACGTAGCCATCTGGGCGTCGTACGCGGAGCCCGACGAGGCTCATAGCAGAACTCCCACTTCAACAACGGCAGTGCCGTTCGGGTGATAGACGTAGACGCCACCATTAACCACGCGCGTCTTGTAGCCATCAGGCGTGTTCCCGTTCAGTTCGAATCCACCGTCCTTGCTGATTCGCCAGCCGGTTTGCCCTGGAACATAGTTGTCCGACTGGATGACGCCACCGATCTTTGCGTTGGTGATCGCCGCATCAGCGATGTTGGCCGTATTGATCCACGCCGTTCCGATCAGCGCCTGGCTGATGAACGTCTGGCCGCCCTGGATCACGAAAGGCGTGGTCACCTGGCCGTTCACCAGGTTGATTAGCGCCAGACGGTCGGCTTGGAACAGAATCTGGCTCTGGTAGCTGCCGTCCGGCTGGTTCTCGATGCCGATGCCCATGCCAGCCGCGTAGTACTGGCCATTGGCGGCGATCTGCAACTTCAGGCTGTACGAGACGCTGATCTTGCCGTCCAGGTCGACCAGCGCCTGGAACGTCTGCTGCCCCAACGCCTGGGTTTCGCCAACGCTCGCCTCGACTGTGTCCTGCCGGCGCGCCAGGGCGTAGTCACCCTCTGCAATGACCGTCTGGATGGTGAGCGTGCCAGCGAACACCGTGGAGTCACCTGCACCCCAGTCGCTGTCACCGGCAGCATGGACGTCAAGTTGCGCGAACAGGCCATCTGTCTTCTGGCCAATGGCCTGCAGACCGGTCTCCGGATCGTTGACCTGCAGCTCCAGGGTGTTCACCCGGCCAACCACCGCGCCCGCCTGAGCGATCGCGTCGCCCACGTCCTTCCACTTCGTGCCCGGCGGCTCCTCATTGCCCGGCGCGTTGTCGTTCCACAACCAGATCTTGCCGTTGTAGACAACAGTCTCGCCGGGCTCGTAGGTGGCACCCGCCTCCCAGATCAGTGGCACGATCTGGTCGATGCTTTCAATCTTGGCCAGCAGGTCTTGGCCCAACGCGCTCTCGCTGATCTTCCCCGAGAAGTACGCGTCGTAGTCCGACTGGTTGGTGCTCGCCTCGCCCATGACGCCAGCACCGGCCGGATACCACGGCCCGATGTTGCCGCTCTTATCCACCAGGCGACCCCAGAAGTAGAACCGCGCACCGGCGGCCAGGCCGTCGAGTTGGTAGCGGTTCTGCGGATAGGCGAAGTCCGCGAACTTCGTGGCGCTGGCACGGTCCGGCCCGGCACTGCGCCAGATCTCGGTCCGCTCGGTGTCGGTGGCGCCGGGCGGGAAGCCCCACGCCAGCTGGATGCCGAACACCACCGGCGTGGCGGTCAGCGAGGTCAGCGCCGGCGGCGGCTCGGTCTTGCCCTTGATGTCCGTGAGCATGCTCAGCGTCGGCTGCGAAACCGCGTTGAGCGCATTAACCGCGCGCACCCTGGCCAGGTACTTGCCGGCATAGATGCCCCGCACCTCGCAGCTGGTGGTCCCTACCCTGCCCGCACGTACCCAGTTCAGGTCGTCCCGGCGCCACTCCACGTCATAGGCAATGGCCTTGTCGGCCGCATCCCACTCGATGGTCAGCACCGGCGTGGCGATGCCCTGGTCGATCACCACATGGGAGGACATGCGGACGTTGGCCGGTGGCGGCTGCACGCTGGGCGGAATGACGCTGATCGGCGGCGGCTCCAGGCGGGTGCCGTCATCGATCGCTGCGAACTTGTCCGGGCGGTGCTGCAGCGCAGTGATGCGGTAGGTCAGGCCCTCTTCCTCTGCGATGCCTAGAACACGAAACTGCTGCAGCACTAGGTCGGTCGACTCGGTCGCCCAGATCGACTGCGACACCGGCACCGCACTCCACGGCGCGGAGACGGTCACCACGCGCGTAGTCGGGTTGATCCCATTGATGGTGCGCGCCTCAGTCTTGCCGCTCGGCAGCGTGGCGCGCAGGAGGTCGCCAACGGCCATGGTCGGCGGCACCACGTCCAGCGTCAGGCTGTTGGCAGTGGCGGCGCTGACGCGGCCGGAATTCCGGCGGCCTGCGCGGTTGGCGTCAGCCACCTGAATCACGTCGCCCGGCATGCAATTCAGCGCGTCCAGGCCCACCGCGAAGGTGACCGTCTCCGTCTCCAGGTTCTCGCTGTAGAGGATGTGGTTCCCCACCCGCTGAGCCTGCGACTTCGAATGGCAGCCCAACGCGGTGACCTCGATCTGGTTCACGCCATAGCGGGCGATGCCATCCAGAAGCTGCACCGGCTCAACCTTCTGCCGGCCAAAGTCGTCCGGGTCGGTCCAGGACACCAAGGCCACGGTGTGACGGACCTTGCGAGCACTTCCCTCGTAGGTGAACCGGCCATCGACCACATTGGCCTGGCTGTAGGTATAGACCGGGTCCTTCGGCTTGTCCGCCGAGGCCATCACCTGGCCAGCGGCATAGAAGCTGATGCCCCGGAACATGCTGGCCATGTCCTGCAGGACCTTGTACGCATCGGCTCTGGTCTGCAGGTACAGGCTGCAGGTGAAGCGCGGCTCCTGCCCACCCATACCATCGCTGACCAGCTGATCGCAGTACTGCGCGATCTCGTACAGCCGCCACTTGTCCACCCAATCCAGCGGGATCCGATTGCCGAGGCCGAAACGGTCGTTGGTGACAATGTCGAAGAACACCCAGGCCGGGTTGTTGGTCCATGCCGACTTGAAGGTGCCGTCCCAGACACCGCTGTAGGAACGCGTGCGCGGGTCGTAGTTGCTCGGCACACGGATGATGCGACCCCATATCTGGAACGCACGCGAGGGGACGTTCTGGAAGGCGCTCGCGTCCACCTGCACCGCTGCGAGGGCACAGTTGGGATACCGCAGCTTGGCGTCGATGATCTCGGTCAGCGACTGGACCATGACGATGTCGGCGACGGTCGAGCTGTTCGCGTTCGGCGTCAGGCGGCGCACGCGCACCTGCCATTGGGTGCCGGCCGGCAGATCAATGCGGTGGCTGCGCTGGTACTCGCTGGTGGTCTTGCCACGGAACGCATTGGAGAGCACCGTGCTGAACGCGCCGCCGTTCACCGACAGATCGATCGCATACTCGATCGCGTAGCCTTCGGTATCGCCGTTTTCCGTGTTCTGCCGCTGCAGCGCAGGAACGCTGAATCGAATGCGCACTGCGGACAGGTCAGCGCCAGAGACCGTGCGGACCACAGGTGCGTTACTGCGCAGCTCGACCCCGACCGGGACCTCGTTCTCGACCGATGGGAATCCGGCGATGTACTCCTGGTCCTGCGTGCCCGCACGGGTTTCCACGCGCACGCCGGCAAAGTTAAGGGTGCCGTCGCTGTTCTGGATCGGAACCTGGTTGAGGTAGACGGACTGATTGCCCGCGACCAAGCCCCGGATTTCGCCCTCGCTGATCAGGTCAATGATCTTGGCGTAGGAGATCGAGTGCAGGCTATCGGGTGTCTCGACCGGCGTGCGGGCGTTCCCGCCGCCCTTGCCGCCAGCACCGGCAATCGCCGCCGGCGAGCAGGCACGCGCCAGCTGCGTGGGCTGATACTTGATGGCTACGTTCACTGCTGATCCTCTGCGTAGATGCCGCCACTGATCACTGCCGAGCCCACGAACATTCCCTTGGTGTCGTGGCCGCCATAGGCGACAGACACAGGGTTGCCCTGCGCCTGCGTGTTGACGGCGCCGTTCATGCTGTAGCTCGGGGTGTTCTCGGCACTGTCTTTGGCGCCAAGCCCTTTCGGCTGTGGTGCGAGCATCTGGGAAACGCCCCCCAGCACCATGACGCCGCCCTGGAAGACGAGCTGGTAGTTCTGGGTCCAGACGCCGACCACGATGAGCACGATGCCGAGAATCGTCTGCAGGACGCCTCCGCGCTTCGAGCCCACCAGCACCGGAGCGATCCGAATGTCGTCAGCGCCGGGCGGATCGTGCAGCTGTTCCTTGGACAGGTTCTGCCGCCCGACGAACACGGCGAACTCCATGCCCTTGGCCTTTGCGCCCATGAGGTATTGCTGGAAGCCCGGCAGCAGCACGCACAGCGCGCGCACGGCCTCGGCGGGGTTGCTGACGGCCAGGCGGAACTTGCGCCCGAAGCGAGCACCCAGCAAGCCGTATAGGCGGATGGTGCGCAGGCGCTCAGCCATGACGGGCCCCCTTGTGCCGGACGATATAGCGAGTGCGCTCGGCCCACATGCCGCCGTAGACCACCGTCTCCGACAGGCGGCCGTGCATGTGGTGCAGCATCTGGCCGTAGCCCAGGTAGACGCCGGCGTGGTTCGGCACGGGCGAGCGGATCTGCATCAGCACCATGTCGCCGCGCTGGGGCTCGCCATCGATCAGCTCGAAGCCTTCGGCACGCAGCCGGTCCAGGCTGTAGAGGTCCTGGCCCTTCTCCCACCAGTCGTCCTCGCGCTCGTACTGGCTGAGCTGGATGCCCAGCTCGCGGGCATAGAAGTCGCGCACCAGGGTGTAGCAGTCCAGCACCCCATGGGCGAATTGGCGGCCAACCAGCGGCGCCTCGTAGCCACAGGGCTCGATGGTCTGCAGGTCGCCACACTCAGGATCTGCGCCAGTGCACTGGCCCACGCTCACGATGTGCCACGGTAGGCCGCTGGCCTCGCACATGACCCGGTCAGCGTCGGACGCAGCCGCAGAGGCGTTCGGGTGGCTGTGCACGACGGCCAGCACCTCGCCCTGGTCCTCCGCGTCTGCGTAGTCCTCGGCCGGCAGCCGGAAGTGCTCGCTGGGCGTGGTGGCCACGTTGCGGCAGGGAATGTAGGCCTCGCCATTGGCGCCGGCCACGATCAAGCCGCAGCACTCGCGCGGGTACTCGGCCACGGCGTGCGCCTGGATGGCCTGCAGGGTGCTCTGTTGCATGGTCTCGCCCATGAAAAAGCCCGCACATGGCGGGCTGGATGGTTGCTCGATGGTGGCGCGAATCAGGTGCGTAGCAGGCCGGATGCAGGGAACCCGCCATAGGGCAGCGGCTTGTCGGCGCCGAAGCGCAGCTTGCAGCTCCCCACCCTGCCCCCGCACTGGTCCCGCGCGGGGTCGGTGGTCGGCACATCGTTGGCGTCAGCCACGGCCGGCCCGGTGTAGCCGCAGAACGGGCCGCGGTAGCCACCCCTGATCAGCCACCCGCACACGCCCGAGATGATCTGACGACCGGGCAGCTGCTCGCCGTTGAGGTCGATCGCAGTGGTCAGCTCGAACTCGACCACTTCCTTCGTCTCAGAGACCTTGCGCTCGATGAACCAGATCTCGTCCAGGAAATGCTCGTTCGGGTCGGCGGTCGGGTTTCTATCTTTCACAGGATCCGTCGTGGTGACCTGAAATGGGCTGGGCGAAGAGCCGAGTTCGAACTGCGCTCCATAGAGGATCACGCTCTGACCGACAACTGCTGAATTGGGGCCCACCAGAACAGATGGGTTCGAAGAACTCGCCCCGTTGAACGTGATGCGGATTACCGCCCGCATCACTCCGTCGCCAACGTCGCTGTACGCCAAGCGCTCAAGCTGGCCGGCATTGGATGATGAGCTGGCAACGCTCCCATCGGCGTTGATGTTCAGTAGCGATTCTCGGTAGGCACCACCAACCGTGTTGGAGATCACAAGTCGGACCTTCTGCGACGTTCCGAACTTGAAGTAGAACGTAGCGACGGCCACTTGCCCATTGGGAACAAGAGCCGGGCGAAGACTGCCGCGTCGGTTGTGTGAAGTTGCCCCACCGCTGGCGATCGCGCAGGGCGTGAACAGGATCCCGTCTGCATGGGTAGGCGCCAAGCCCGTCGCGGTTGTCCCTGAGTTCCCCCAGTTACTCCCCATGGGTGCATTGCTGTTGTTGAGAAGGTTGACGATCTGCGGGAAGTTCGCCCCGTCCAGGTACTTCACCAGCGTCTGCCGGCGGATCACCTTGGCCCCGACCATGTCGCCGTAGAGCATGCACATGGCCGCGATCCGGCCGTCCAGGTTGCCGACCTTCAGGCGCGGGTTCGGCGGCTGGTCGCTGGTGCGCTCGAAGCCGGTCGCCTCAATCGGCCAGGCGCCGTACTCCTGCCCCTGCCACCAAATCACGCCCGACTGCAGGTGCGCGTGGAAGAACAGCTGGTCGGCGCCGAAGCTGCTGGCGTCCAGCTCGTAGACCGTGACGCGGCCGCCCGGTTCAAGCTGCTGGGCATCGGCGGTGATCATTCCAGCACCGCCGTTTCACCCGTGCCCAGCGGCAGCGACACCTCGCCGGGCCAGTCGAAGGTCTCCGGCTGCGGCAGCAGTGCCCGAACCTGCTCCCAGGTCTCGATGCCGGCAGGCGCGGCCAGCACCAGTGACTCCAGCTCCTGATTCACAGCATCGCGCCACGCGACCATCGCACGGGCTTCGTCACGGTAGCGCGGCACGCTGCTGTTGAAGTAGCTGCAGCACGTCTCGATTGTGTCGTAGCGCCGCTCCTTCACCCATGCCGTCATCCAGTCCCAAGCAGCCGCGCGGATCGCCTGGTAGTGCTCAGGGCTGTGCAGGACGTACGGCGGTGGCATTGGTGCCGGGTCGTTGGACTCAAGCCATTCGGTTGGCCACAGATAGCTGCCTCGCGGAATGAAAGCTCCGGTTTGGAGGCACTTCAGAACATCTTTGTCATCGGTCAGCTGGTACATGTCAAAGCTCCGCGTCCGCTGTCCAGTGGAATTCGATAATGCTTCCGGCGGTCAACGTGTTGACCCCTCCCACCTGGAACTGGGACGTTCCTTGTGCCGATGCACTCAGCGATCGGTTTGCAATGAATACGCCCTGGTTGTTCACCTCCGATCCGTTCCCAACCGAGCCATCACGCGCGGCGTACAGGGTGATAGCTGTCGCCCCTCGCTTCTGCACCGAGAATGGCACTGCCCCGGCAGTTAGAAAGAACCCATTCAAGATGCTGCAGCGGTAACTGCCCGTCCGGTCTGCAGTACCAGGCGCCATGTTGCCGTTGTAGCTCTTTTCGAAGTATCGCTGGCACAGCGCGAACTCCACCGCCCAGGGCCGTACCTCGAAAGCGGTGGCCGACGAACCTCGTTCCAGCTTCGGCCGGCTGTACGTCACGCCTGTTGCGGTTATCTGCACAGTCATGTGGCCACTGCCAGACGGCGTCAACGTCACACCGCGGCGGCCAGATCCAGCGGTAATGGTTCCAGTGGCCCCTCCAACGCTCACCGAGATGGAGCCGCTAGGGCTTTCCACGCTGAAGGTCAGGGCTTGTCCCCACGCCAACTGTGGCGCCTCAACCACTTGCTGCAAAGGTCCACTGGTGTGGGTGAATACACCGGTGCCTGCATTGATCGTGACATTGCAGCCGCCCGAACCGGCCTTCCAACGGTCATAGCCATATGCGCCCGCCGCCAGAGAACCGCCAGCGAAGCCGCGCTGGTTGATCGGCACGCCGCAGTTGATCAGTAGATTGTCGCCAGCCAGAGACGTCAGTGCGTACAGCTCAGCGAAGTTCGCGTTCGCCTTGTCGAATGCAACCTTTGCGGGGTCGCCCTTGTAGGAACCGTGGTCGGTCGTGGTGTCGATTACTTGGCGTGCCATGGTGATCCCTTACGGCTGGAACGTCTGTTCGAATGTGGCATTGAGCGTGTAGACGCCATTGCCATGTGGGGTGAGGGTGTAGGACTTGCAGAGGTACAGGCCCTGCACTCCAAGCGGTGGCGTCCACAGGAACGAAACCGCTCCCTTCCGTGCGCGCAGGAAGGCCAGTGCAGCACCCACCTTCGACGAGCGGCCGACGATGGATATCGGCCACTGCTGGGTCTCGTTGTTCAGGCCATCGGACGCGGTCTGCTTGTAACCGTCGCCGAACTGCGCCTCCCGGACAAGAAAGTCACCGGTGCCGGTGATCTCGGTGCGCACGCACCAGGTGAAGACCTCAGCCATTGCTCACCCTCATCTGATGGAAGTAGCCGCCGGGCCGCGACTGTTGGGTGGCCCACTCGTTCATCTTGGAAGTGAAGAACTGATTGAGCCGGCGAGCGTCCTCGCTGCCATCGCCCTGTTGGGTGGTGCTGGTGCCGTCGGACGAGATGTTCATCGTGGTGTTGAAGTTGTTGGTGATCCCGCCACCACCGCCGATGGCGGATGCAGGCATGCCTGCGGTGATCGGACGAACCGACCCAGCGTCGCCGGGGATCAAATAGGTCTTCCCGCCCTGGTCGAACAGTTCGGGCCGACCGCCCTCGCCCACCCGATACATGCTACCGGCGGCAACCGGCCCGCCACCGGCGCGGCCGCCAGCCATGCCGCCGATCGCACTACCGACCGCGTTGATCCAGCTCGACCCTGTGCCGCTGTAGCTGTTCGCCCAATTCCCTATCATCTTGAAGATCTGCGAGGCTGCCGCCTGGGCAGCCATCTTCTGCAGCGTCTTCGCGAAGCTCTGAACCATCCCGCCCAAGCCCTCCGAGAACGGATCGAACAGGAAGTCAGCGAAGGCGTCCTGAATGTTGCGGGCGCCCTGGTCGGCAAAGGTGCTCATCTGGCTGTTTGCGTCCTGGGTTTTGCTGGCCAGGTCCTGCAGCCCATCCCCATATAGCGCGGCGAAATCGTCCTGTGCGTCCTTCACCGCCGCCAGATTGCGAAGCACCTCGGCCTGCGCCTCGCTAAGCGCGCCGTAGGCGTTGGTCTGGATGTCGTAGTTGACCTTGGCCGCCTCACTGAGATCCCCATGCAGGGCAATCTCGCGCTCGAGTTTGGCGATCTGATCGTCTGCACGCTCGCTGCCAGCTCCATACAGCGCCTCGTAATCCTCCTGGATCTGCTCAAGTAGCGACTTCTCTTTCGTCAAAGCGCCCTTGCGTCGGTCGGACTCGCCAGCAGCGCCTGACCCGGTGGGTGGGCCGCTCCCAGGAATCCGGGCTGTGCTATCGACCGAACCCGTCACTCCCTTGAAACTCTCGCCCGCGGCATCCGACCTGTACCTCTTCGTCAGCTCCCGCTGGATGTCGAGCCGCTTGGCTTCCAGATCATTGATGCGCTTCAGCCGGGCTTCCTCCTGACCGTCGGTCAGAGGAAGGCCGAACAAGCCCGAGGTGTTCTTCTTGGCGTAGTTGATCTGGTCAGTCAGCCGCGCCATCTGGGTGTTCAAGGCGTCTTCGCCGGCGTCGCCTACCGCTCCGCCGGCATCCAAGTTCCGCAGTTGGATGACCTTGTCGATGAAGTTCACCAGCAGCACGGTGCCGTTGGCCATCTCAGCGGCAAGGTCACCCACCCACTTCGTGATGGTTACGAACGCGCCCTTTGTTTGGTCGGAGCCAAGGAACGTCGTCAGCTCCTTGAACTCCGGCAGAAGCTCGGCAGCAACCTCGTTCTTCAGGCCCTGGAACGCCAGCTGGATGAGGTTAGACTGCTCCTTCACTTCCTTCATCGCCGTCAAGGTATCGGTGTCAAGCACCGCCCCCAACCGTTCCGCTTCATCGCCCCACTTTCGGAAGCCCTCACCATTCCGGGCCAGCAGCGGGGCCAGCATCGATGAGTCGCTGGCAATGGCCTCCATGTAGAAAACCATCTCAGCCTGGCTTGCGCCTGCTTGCTCCAGGGCGCTGTAGTACCGCTGTAGAACCTCCGGGCCGCTCAGATGCTGCAGCTCCTTCGCAGTCAGGCCGATTCGAGGCGCGATCTGCTCGAAGAAGTCCTTCATCGCGCCGCCGCCGGTCTGCAAGAAGTCGCCCAACTTGTCCTGGGTGTCCTTGAAAATGTCGGCCAGCTTGTCCTGCTGGATCCCGACAGTGGCAGCGCCGGCCGCCATGCGCTGAAACACCTGCTCGTTGGTTCCGGAAAGGCGCGAGAACTTCTCAAGCTCTGCCGACGCATCAACGAGCTGTCGGGTCCAGTTCAGCACTGCCGTTCCGGCGACCGCCAAGCCGCCCACAGAGGTTCCAGCAATCTTGCCGAACGCCTTCCCAATGTCAGCAGCTGCGTCGGTGGAGTCCTTGCCCAGCTTCTTCATCTGCTTGGAGGCACGGTTCGCGTCGGTCTCGAACGACCCCGTGCGCATCAGTAGGTCGACAACGATTGAGCCGGCAGTGGCCATGATTAGGTCCAGTCAGGTTAGAAGCCGAGGGCCTTGGATACATCGCGATCGGCGTCGCTCAGAACCGGGTCGTCCGGGCTCGGGGCGAGGAAACCGATGATGCTTTCGTACTTGCCGCCGAAAGCGGTTCCGATCACTGCAGCGGGTCGGTGGAACCGGTGCAGATCGTCAAATGGATGCAGTTCGTAGAACGCGCGCCAGCCGTCCAGCTCAGCTGCCGGCATCGCATCGATCTCGCCGAGTGTCTTGCCCAGGGTCAAAGCGAGCTGATATCGGAACCACTCGCCGCTTCCTCGCCGGGCAAGCTCTCCTTTCCCTGGTAACTGTGCACCTCGCTGATGGCCTTGGTCAGCGCGATCTGCACCGCAAATTTCAGGCGCTTGGCCTGCGCCAGCGAAAGAGCCGGTTTCCCCTCGGGATCGCAAATGGCCTTCGCGATGAGGCGAGCCATTGATTCAGCCTGCTTTTCTGGGTCCTCGCTGGTCTGCCCGGTGAAGAACCCGCGCAGGACGCCAGCCTCCTGCTCGCGGATGTAAAACACGTGTTCTTTGCCGTCGGGCAGCTTCACCAGCCGCTCGTGCACATCATCGGAGATGAAGAGAGAGGGATCCAGCAGCGGCACTGCAGCATTGGTGGTCTCGGTCATGGGGCTCTTCCGTAGGAATGGTGCGCCGCGGCGCCGCGAGGGGCGCCGGGCGTTTGGATGGGATCAGGACAGTGGCTTGCCGTAGCGGGTAACGCCGCCGCTGCGCTGCACGGTAACGGTGCCTCGCACGATCTCGTTGGTGGCGATGTCGATGTTCACGTCGGCGACGTAGCCGATGAACAGGAAGCCGGACCGGGCAGTGGCCAGCGGAGGAACCAGCTCGTCCTCAGTGTCGAGCGTGGGCGCTGCGGTGCCGTCGCTCAGGCCGATGTACCAGCTCACGTTCTCGCCGGTATCCTTCAGCTTGAACAGCGCGTCATGCGATGCGTCGCTGGGGATGTAGTTGAACGGGATGGACACCTGGCCCGGGTTGCCCAACCCGCGCTGGTACTCCTTGTCCACCGTTGCATCCAGGCAGGTGGATTCGATCTGATCGGCAGCTCCGCCCAGCCCGGACGCACCGGTCGGGCAGGCGAACTTCACGATCGCCGGGCCACCGGCCGCGTTCGGGTTGACGAAGAACAGATGGGTGCCCTGGGTCTTGACGACGCCCTCGGTCATGGCAGTTTCCTCTGAAGGGCCGCGCGAGGGCGGCATTACGGGTGACCAGTTATCAACGCTGGTCGATGAAGTCGGCTTCGAGGCCGACGCGGTACAGCTTGGTATCTGGGTCGCGGTTGTTGACCACGACACGGTTGACGATCAGCACCCCATCCAGCGCAGCGCGAACTGCCTTTGCGAGCTGCTCCACACCTGCGTCGGTCGCGTGGTAGCAGTCGATTTGCACAGTGGTGAAATCGCCGCCTGGAGCTGCGCTCAGGTTGTCGAACGCGGAACCGGTCACGATCTGCCAGGCGATGTAGGGGCGGGTCTCTGTCTGCGCCACTTCACCGTGCCGCCCTATGCGGTCGTCGACGATCGCAGATACCGCTGCAGAACGGATGGTTCGATACACCTTCGGGAACATCAGCGGCGCCCTCCATTCTGCGCGGCGAGGCGCTTGGTGATCTGATCCAGGCGCTTCAGCAGGTCTTCGCTGACCACGTCGATGATCTGGCTGGCACGGCGCTGGACGGCCGGACGCAACCACGGATAGGCGGGTTGGGTACTGGACCCGTATTCCATGAGCTGGGCAGCCTTCCGGGTGGTCGTCTTCGAACCATGCGCGTTGACGAATGCCTTGCGCTTCACACGCACCAGCTGACGCTCGCCCTTGGTTCCTACGGGCGCCTTACCACGGCTGGCGATGATGCTGTTGACGGTGGTGTCTGTGCTGTCGGTGCCACCAATAGCTGCGGAACGGCGGAAGTTGTCCTTTGCTTGGTCGCGGAGCAACCTGGCGCCCTTGGCCAATGCGAGCTTGACCGGACCACCACGCTTGCTGACGACCTCAGCTGGCAACGCCTGCAGCGTCGCAAGGACACCATCGATCCCGTGGATCTGAAGTTCAACCTTCATATCCCCTACTGCCCGTCGTTGACGCCGGCCGAAACCGGGATCGTGATGTACTCCAGCCCAGACACCTTGTCAGGCAACAGGCCCGCAATGTTGAAGATCTCGCCGCGGTGGATCAGGCGCATCGAAGGCGACAGGCCGTCGCGGTAGCGCATGGTGATGCGTGCCGCGACCGCCGATTGGGTCTGGCCGGACTGGATGAATTCGCGGGCCGAGAGCGGCTCAACCGAAGCCCACACCGTGGCCATGTCGACCCACGTCGTGGTCTGCACGCCGTCTTCGTCCTTGGTGGTCATCTGCTGCTGGATCAACACGCGGTGGCGGAGCTTTCCTGCCGGCAGGCTCATATCAGACCCCCAGGCCGATGCGATACGGCCATAGCAGGCTGTGTGCGCCCATCGGGACTTGGATCGTCGCACCGTCACCGCCCTGCACGTCTTCCCTTGTCCGGTACAAGTGCCCCAGCATCAGAAGAATGGCGGCGCGGATAGAGTCGTTGACCAGGATGGGGTCGATCCCGGCGGTGCCGGCCAGCACGGCAGCAGCCATGGAGCCGGCGTCAGGGAAAACACGGCGGTTGAGGAACTGCTGTGCAGCGCCCTCGGCAGCGCCACCATACAACTCCAGCATGGCGTCGTCGGCGCTATCGGCCCGGCAATGCTGCCGGGCCTGCTCGATGGTGATCAGCTGCATGGCTCAGGCCTGGGCCGGCGGCGCCGCCTTGATAGCGGTTTCGATGGCCTCGATCACCGTGGCGCGGGCTTTCTCGCCCTTGGCAGTCTCCGCTTTCAGCGCAGCGTCCAGCAACGCAAGATCGGTCACCGACGCGATCGCGGCGATCGCGTCGGCAGCCTTCTGGCGGACGAGCTGAGCGCCATCATTGGCCGCACCAGTCGGAGCAGCCGGGCAACCGCCGGCGGCCGCTGCCTCACCAGCCAGCTTCACGAGGCCACGCTTGACCAGCAAGTCCGCGTGTTGGTTGGATACATCGAACTCCGCGCCGCGGCTACGGCTTCCGTGGTGTTCGAACGAGGTGAGTGCAATGACCTTGGCCATTATCTGGTTCCTTCGTCATGGGCAGCGCCCGGCACAGCCGGGCGCCACGTGGTGTCAGCCGCCGGCGCCAGCGCCGTCGGTGACCGGCAGACCGTCGAAGCCACCCTTCACGAAGGCCTCGGGGCGGAAGACGGTCAGGCCCACATCCTCTTCGCAGAGGATGGTGACCATGTTCTTGACGAAGTTGTCGCGGTCCTGGTTGGAGACGGTGATGTTCGCCTGCTCGCGGTCCCAGCCCTGGGCACCCATCTTGAAGGCACCGGTCAGGAAGTCGCCCAGATCCATGGCCTTGGTTGCCACGACTGGGCGCGCCCACAGACCCGGGACGGCCAGGCCACGCGGCGTGGCGAACAGGTAGGCGTTCTCGGTGGTCTTCGACAGCTCGATGGTGGTCCAGTCGATGGGGTTCAGCACGATGCCATCGGCTTCGTACTCGGCCAGGGTCACCTGCAGCATGGCAATGCGCAGACGATCGATGGCCGTCTCGTTCTGCACGGTCACGCCGGGGTTCGCATAGTTCGTGGCCTGGGTGTAGAGGCCGTTGATGTTCAGGCCGACGCCCGAACCCTTCAGCAGCTGCGCTTCTTCTTTCAGCTTCAGGCCGTACATCAGGCGGCCGTTGATGTAGGCCTGCAGCATGCTGGCATCACGCAGGACCTGCTTCGACGCGCGGATCCAGTGGGCGATGGTGGCGATCTTGGCCGAGTCCAGCTCGAACGCCAGATCCGACTCCGGCTTCGGATTGGTCGGGTTTTCGGCCACCACGTCCGCGTTGTTGGTGAAGCCGGTCTCGCGGACGTACTCGATGCTGTCCGAGGAGGTGGGCCCCCAAGTCAGAAGATCGCGGATGAAAAGACGCTGGTTCGGCGTTGCAACCACGCCGGGCACGCGCTGCGGCTGGATCAGGGTGCCGGCCGAGGCGTCTTCGCGGGTGATAGCCGCCTTGACCGTGAAGCTGCCCTGCATACCCGGGTTGAAGTTCTTGCAGGCATCGGACGCGGCCACCACTTCGCCGATGGTCAGAGCCTTGGCCGGGGCGCCGCCGCCCTGCTCCAGCCTGGCAATGACCTGCTGGGCAGCCTGCAGGTTGGCCTGCAGCTCGCCCTGGGTGACCAGCAGCTGGTCGACCTTGGCCTTGGTTTCTTCGGACAGCTGCGCATGCGCGCTGATATCGGCCTTCGCCTGCTCCGCGTGCTTCTTCAGCTGCTCGTTCACCTTCTCCAGGCTGGAGTTGATGTTCTTGATGTCGTCGTCGATCTGGGCCATTGAGGCTCTCCTTACAGGATGGTGGTGAGGTTGGCGGCCATCGCCGCAGTGGTCGTGAAGCCGGCAGCATTACGCTGGCCGTGTTCGGTGGGCTCGCCCTCACCGCTGCCAGCGGGATCACCCGCGCTGGACTTGAATTGACTGATCAGCCGCATGGCCTCGGACTTCGGCATGCCAGAAGCCCGCAGAGCGGCCTCCATACGGCGCACCGCAGAGGCGTTCTTGCTGTCATCGGCCTTGCCGATCTCGTCGGAATCGAGCAGCGAATCTGCGAATCCCTGGGAAACGGCAGCGCTGCCGCCGATGTAGGATTCGCGATCCATGAGCTTCTGCATCGCCTTGAGGTCTTCGCCGGTTCTGGCCGCGTACACGTCGGCCATGGCCTGGTCGAACGGCTCCAGCTGGTCAGCAATCTCGCGCAGCTCGTGGCGGTTGCCGGCGGCCAGGAGCCAGCAGTTGTGAATCATCAGGAAGCCAGCTCGTGCAATCTGGACGCTGTCACCGGCCATCGCGATGATGGAGGCGGCAGAGGCCGCAATGCCCATCACCTTTACGGTGACCTCTCCAGGATGCTCGCGGAGCATCGAGTACATCGCCAAGCCTTCAAACATGTCGCCGCCCGGCGAATTGATGGCGACGGTGACCGGCCCCTTGCCCAGCGAGCGCAATGCCGCAGACATTCGCTTCGCAGTGAAACCGCCACCGGTCCACCAGTCCTCGCCGATCACGTCGTAAATGCCGATGGTCCGGTCTTCCTGATCGTCGGCCGCAGCCCGGATGCTGGAATCCCAGCGCTCAAACGCGGACGGTGCGATGTAGCTGCGCACATCCATCTGCGGCCGTCCGCTTGGAACGCCCGGAGTTGCACGGATGGTCATTGGTTACTCCCTGGTGGTGGCGTCGGAAACGCCAAGAAATGCCCGCAACGAGGCGCGAGCGGCATTGCCGTCTTCGGCCTGGCCAAGCTTGTCCAGCGGCGCCAGCGCGGTCTGTACCGTTAGCACCGCCGCATTGCCACCCATTGGTTCGCGGTCCTCGAGCTCGCGCACTTCGTCGCGGGTCAGGATTCCGTTGTTGACCATGGCCGCGTAGAAGGAGGCGCGCCCTGCGCTGTCCGAGCGCAGCAGCCCTTCAACCGCGAACTTCGGGTAGTACCGGGTTCGCTCAGCCGGGGTCAGCAGATCCTTGCTGATTGCCTGTTCAATGCGGCGAAGCCATGGTCCAAGGGTGAACGTAAGGAAGCCGATCATCTGCTGCTCGATCCCGGTCCCCCAGCTGGTCGATTTCTCGGCGTGGCCAACCATGAACGGCGGTACACGAAACCAGCGGCAGATCTCCTCTACCGAGAAAGCGCGTGATTCGAGCAGCTGGGCATCAGCCGGGTTGATGCCGATGGTCTTTATTTCTGAGCCCGCCTCCAAGATCACTGGTCGTCCAGCATTTACGGCGCCGCTCAGTGTCTCCAGGGTCTGCCGTGCTTCGTTACGCTGATCCGGTTTCAAGGTGCTGGGGTAAGAGATCGCCGTGGTCGGCATCAACCCCCTGGAGAAAGTGGAACTTGCTGCCATGTCAGCGCCAATCGCGGCGCCGAACACCTCGGCACCGTAGCCGATCACCGAGACGCCCTCCTTCCCGTCGAGCGAGAAGCCAGGGATGCCCCACACCCGGTCGTTTGGAATCTCCCGCTGCAGGCCGTTCTCGTCCGTGTACCTCCAGACCTTCACCCCGTCGCGGCGGAACGAGGTCAGCCGGTCCGGGTGCAGGAACTGCAGGCCAACCACCCGTCCGCCGATCATCAGCTTCTCGCAGCGCGCATTTCCACGAAGCAACATCGCCGCCACGCTCGCTTCCCAGTGGACAGCGGCTGTCGTGTCGGCGTTTGGTTGATCGTGCAGGATGAACTGCAGCGGGTGTTGGCTTGCCACCCTCTTGCCGCTGCTCGTCTTCTCGTACATGGAGAGCGGAAGAGTCGAAATGGTCTCAGATATCAACCGAACGCATGACCAGACGGCCGACAGCTTCAACACAGTCTGATGATTTACCGGCACACCGGCGGCCGAACTCGATCTAAAGAACTCCGCCCAGAAGTCGCCATCGGTGAGGTGGATCGGAACGCCGAGCCACTTGAGCGCAGCAGCGCGCAGGCGCCCCGGCTTATTCATCATTTTCATCCGATCACCGGGCTATTGAGAAAATCATCAATCGACTGCTCTGTGCTGGTGGTCAAACTCACCCCGATGGCCATCAGCAATGCGGTCATGTCGTCGATCTTGTCGGCGGACCGGCGCTTGTCCGGCGCCATGTTCAGGTTCACGTCTTTGCGAGCGACCAGGTTTGCCGCGCACCAAGCCAGCACAGGGTCGCCGTCGTGCACCAACCGCTTGCCGATGTAGGCGCGCTCCAGCTCGACCATCGCAGGGTGGTAGGACTTCGTGCCTTGGATGAACTCAACCAGCGGAACCTCTGCGGCAACCAGCCGGCTGACCATCTCGGTCGCATTCCAGCGATCAAAAGCAAGCGACTGCAGGTTGAAGCGCTCATGCACGTCCAGAACCGCCTGCTCAATCACCGCGTAGTCGGTGACCTCGCCTTCGGTCTGCTCCAGCAGCCCGGCCGCGACCCAGCCCGCATACGGGACGGTGCCGCGCTCGGTTCGCTGTGCCACCGCGGACTCGGGAACCCAGCGCCGTCCCCAAGTGATGATCTTGTCGCCCAAGCGCCAGACCAGCCGCAGCGATGCAAGGTCGCGCGTGCTGGCCAGGTCAAGCCCACCCCAGCAGGGAACGTCCTTCAGCGCGTCCAGATCGACCACGCCATGGCAGGCATTCCACTTTGGCAGCAGGAGGAAGCCGTTTGCCGCTGCAGCAGGTCGGTTCAGCCGCTTGATCTGGAACTCAGCGAGCTTCGAAGGCATTGCCTTCGCTTCGATCGATTCCTTCCTGATCGCCGCCAGCAGGTGGGGGTTAACGTCCATCAACGGGTTGGCCTTGTGCCAGGCCCTCTCGTCGAAGTCCCCGTCGTCCTTGTCCACTGCGAAGAAGATCGCTAGGAAGTGGTCGGCGGCGTCGCCGAACACCCCCTCCAACAGCTGCGTGGCGAACTGCCGAATTTCCGACCAAGGGCCGGGGTTCGCGTACCCCTCTGTGGTCGTGAACAACCACAGAGGATTCCGGCGCGCACCGGCCGCCGACTGCAACACGTTCAGCAGATCGGGGGTCTTGTGCGCATGGATCTCGTCGAGACCGACGTGGGATGGGTTCAGACCGTCCTGCGTCGATGCCTTCGCGTTGATCGGCTTGAACGTCGCGCCGGTCTCGACCCGGCTGATCGCATTGGCCCAGCACTCCAGCCCGTAGGCCTCCCGAAGATCGGCTTTCTTCTCGGCCATCCGCTTGGCCACGTTGAAGATGATGCGCGCCTGGCTGCCAGTGGTAGCCGCGGAAATGACCTGCGCACCCTCTTCCTCTTCACAGCATTCGCAGTACAGCAAGATCGCGGCCGACAGCGTCGACTTCGCGTTCTTGCGCGCGACCGCGAACAGTGCGGACGTGAAGCGGCGGGTTCCATCGGGCTTTCGGAACCCGAATAGCTGAACCACGAACCAGACGTGCGACGGGTGAAGCCGGATCTCCGGCGTCTCCCACTTGCCTTCCACGTGCGGGAGCAGTTCGATCCAGCTGCAGGCGTGATTGGCGTGATCCCGCGAGAAGGAGAACGGCGACCCCTTCTTCTTTGCGCGCTTCAGATCGTCCAGGAACCGTTTCGCTGCCAGCTTGATCAGCCGGCCGAACCTCCCTCCCCTATCTGCCGCAGCCGCCTTCGCATACCCGATCGCGACATCGACGTAGTCATTTTCCGGCGGCGCGGGGCTTTCCGAGCGCGGCGAACGCGTTGCCCGGCTTTTCCGTGTCGCCATTCGGTTTCACCTTTCCCTGCGCCACTGGCGTCAGGCCGAAGTCGTTCATCAGTCCACGCAGCTGGGCAACCATCGATGCAACCGGCGCCTCGCCGGCGGCGTATAGCTGGACGGTCTTTCCATGAAGAGCGCAGAGCTGGCCGAGCGCCGACAGGCCAGCCTCGGTCAGGAGCTTGTTTGCGTGGAGGATTGGGGCTAAGCGCTCCCATTCCTTACGTGCGTGTGCGTTGGGCATCCAGTCCGGTGCCAGTGGCACATCGGACACCAGGGGTAGCTCGGCGGCGGCAGGCGCTTCGCGGTCAGGCCGGTCGGTGCCGGCCACCACCTTCAGCGCTGTCGGCTTGCGGGGGCGGGACATAGACGGGCCTCAAAAACTGAATTTTCTGAATTGACGGTGCAAAAAAACGACTGAGCGGCCGGTGTCCGAGGGGAACGCTTCGAACTTTTTCCCCTCCCCCCGGGGCATTTGATGGAAATGAATCGCATTCATCGCTTTGACAGGTACGGATGAGAACGATTCGCGCCTCGTGCTGCCTCTGCCTTCGTCTTTGTGCCGTGGCACTCACAGCAGATCGCCTGCAGGTTGTCCAAGGCGTCCGTGCCGCCTTCCGCCTGCGGCACAACGTGGTCAACCTCTTCTGCCTGGCGGATGCGACCAGCAGCGCGGCACGGCTGGCAGAGGTACAGGTCACGAGCCATCACGGCGTCGCGCTTGCGGCGCCAGGGTCGGCCGCCTCGCCCTTTGCCGTAGTTCTCAGGGGCCGACTGAGCAACGTGCACCGGTGCCAACTGAGGCATCGGTCGGTGGCGGCTCGGGAACCCCGGCATCAGCCGAGGCTCTGCGACTGGTCGCGCTCGCTGGGCACCAGCTCACCGTCCAGGCTGCGGGCTGGCTGGTCCTGCTCTCCCTCGCCCTCAGCGGCCAGCGACGCCAGCAGGACATCGACCTTCTCTTCCAGTCGGTCGGTGGCCTTGCGCTGCTCTTCCTGCTGTAGCTCGATGCGGCGAAGGCGGTCGGAAAGGCTCACGGCTTCACCTGCTTCTGGTCGCCGGCCGGGGCCAGCTTTAGAATGGCGCTCATACGGCTATCGCAGTCCTCCAGAGTCAGGAGGTTGGCGTTGTAAGCAGCGACGACCGCTTCCACTGTGCGCGAGGTGGCGCGCTTCCCCGGGCAGCGGGCGGTCAGCGCCGCAGGCACGGCCACCGTGCGCTCGACCGGGACATACACCACCTTGGGCAGGTCAGGCTTCTCGGCCTTGCTGCAGCTGCCGAACCCGCACAGCGGCAGGGCCGCCGCCAGGATCACAGCAACGGAATGGCGTCGCATAGGTTCTGCTCCAACTGCTGCCGGCATCCCGGCTGGGTCTTGGCCGCCTGCAGGGCCTGCTCGGCCAGAGTGGCGCGTCGCTGGCTCTGAGCCGCTGCCGCTTCAGCCAGCCGCGCGGCCTCCTTGGCTGCCTGCTGCTGGCGGGCCGACTCGTCGATGGCCAGTTGGGTCTGCCTGTTCACCTCCTGCAGCAGCTGGCCGCAGGCGTTGGCCGCGCGCAGGTTCTCGTCTGCATCGGCCTGGGCCTTGTCGCGCGCCTTGTCGGCGCCGGCGATCAAGGCCTGGTCCTTCTTGGCCCGGTAATCCGACCCCAGCCGCGCGCCCATCAGTAGGACCGCGCCGACTGCCGCGATCCACAGCCCCACTTGGATCAGGCCAACGTAGGGCCTCAGCGGGTCAGGGATCAGCATCGCCATTGCTCAGCTTGGGCTGCACGAAGATGCGGGACACCGCAGCCAGGAACGAGGTGACGCCAGCCGATGCCAGAGCGCTGTAGGCCACCGTCTGCTTGAACCCGTCATGCACCACCGGCAGCCAGTCCGCCGGCAGCAACATGTAGGCGCCGATGATGCCAAGCGCGGTGGCACTGATGATGCCAGCCAGCAGCGACAGGCGAACCGACCAGAATCGCCAGAAATGGCGCCGGTCGCTGGTGAGTTTCACGTTCTTCACTTCAGCCCCCTGAGCTGCTTCAGCTCGCGGATGTCTGCCTTGTTCTGCTCTACCTGCACTGCCTGCTTGGCCAGTTCGAGCTTCAGCGCCGGAACGTCCGCCAGCTGGGTGTTCATGATTTGCAGCTGCTGCTGCAGGCCGGTGATCTGCTGGTTCGTTACCTGCTGCTGGGTCAGAACCGATTGCATGGAACCAACCAGCCAGTAACCGATGCTCACAATGGCGCCGGCGATGACAAGGGCAATCCAACGCTCCACTGGGCCGAGGGAGATCTTGGTGCGGCCGTCCTGGCTCGGCTGGGCTTCCATCGTCATGCCCCAAGCACCTTCAGCGCGCGGGAGTACCGCGAACGCCGGTCCGCCGCTCCAATCTGGCCACCGTTCACCCGAGCCGTGATCTCGTCGAATCGGCCTGCGTCCGCCAGCTTGTTGAGGTTCCGAGAATCCCAGAACGTCGCTGCTGCCAAAGCGCCCCACTTCGGCTGCTCCAGTTCCTCAGGCTTGGCCTCGAAGTCAGGCACGCCCTTGATGCCCTTCGCCCGGAAAGCATCGCGGATGGCCGCATAGTTGGCCCGGCCGGTGTTATGGATAGGACCACGGCCGCGATAGCGGTAGCCGTCGCCACTCGCCTCGGAGCCGTTGCCCAGCCGGTTGGCATACGCGTTGTTGCCGATGGCAACCGGCTTCCGTTCCAGCGCATGCGCCAGGTCGTTCGGCTTCCTCGGCTTGGCCTTGGGGTCAACGGCGTAGCGGCTGGGCCAGGTGTCGGCCATGCCCTGCGCACCGTAGTTCAGGTTCTCGACGGTCCGGGTCAGGCTTGCCGACTCGTGACCAACCTGCGCCAGGAACGCTGCCACTCGCTTCGGGGTGCTGATACCGAACGCCGTGCAGGCGTCGGTCAGGGGCTGAGCCCACTGGGCGGCGACGGCGGCGCTGCAGCCGACCGCCTGCTGGATTGTCGAGGCGGTCAGGATCATGGCAATTCCGGAAATGAAAAACCCCAGCTGGGGGCCGGGGTCGGGTCGTGCGCGATGGTAGTGAATCTAGCCTCAAAAGTGCGGGAGTAGCAATCCCGCACTCACAATCGCCATAGCTGGCCCGCAGATCGAACGGCCGTTATCAGCGATACCGGAGCTACTGAAGAGGAACCTATGGCTGATGCACCCCCTAAGAAGCCCAGCAGCCTCATGCGGTGCTTCTCATCTAACGCGATGTAATCCGCGACCTGCTTGGCGCCGATCAAAAAATAGGAGGGAATAAAGGTCCGCGCTGACTCGCCCTGGTTTGGAATTGGAAACACCATCCCGCTAGCTAGCGTCTCCGCATGATACAGCGCGCGTTCCAGCAACCAAGGCGTGAGGAACTTTGTCCGAATAATCGCGCCATGCTGGTCATTCAGATCGATCAAGCGGCGAGCGATCTCCCACACCGCTTCCTGATCCTCACGCATCTTCTCGACACGCTTCACAACCATCGCCCACGCCAAGTTAAGCTTCTCGCGGTCGCCCTGCGACTGGATGGCCGTCTTTCCAGTCGCATCCAACGCTTCCAGATAGGCCTCTTTGGCCTCTACTAGAGCATCACAATAGAGCCTAATCCTCGAGAAGACGGCGGAGGCATCGCGAATTATCGCCGTAATACTTGCAGCTGCAGCAAGTTCGAGGTCGAGGCGTTTTACATGACGGAAAGCGGTGATGGATGCGATTGCAACCAAGAGGCCAGCCGCCGCGATGGTAGCCTCCGTCTTGCTACCCAATACATCCAGCAGTTCATAGAGCCGCAATGGCCTCACCCCGAACCAGTGCTCCCAGTTCAGATAGCACAAGATCGCAGCCATCAAGACCACGATTGGCCTCCTGGCAAAGACCCACATGGCCCCTGTAAGCATGAACACCGCCAAGCTGCGGCGGTTAATCCTGGTATCCATCAGGCTGCAGCTCCATCCCCTCTGTCGAGGGCAATCATAAGCGCCCAAGCGGCCTCCTGCTCCGCTTCGGTCATCCTCTGCAGTAGCCACTCGTAGACCCCGCGCCACTTCGCACGGTAGGTGGACTCATCTCGGCCAATGGCGGCAGCTCGACGGCGGTCGCTGACCGGGCCCAGCCCCGATCCACTGCATACCTTGCACGGCACCAGCAGCTCGCCCAGCACCAGCATCGCCTGGCCCCTGCCCTCACAGGCCGCGCAATGTGGCCGCTTGGCAATCTCGCTGATCACCGCCGCCGCCAGTGTCGGCAATGACTCCAGGGTGCTGATCGGCCAGCACCCCGCCTTCACCCGGCCCAGCCGCTGCTGGGCTGCGTCTCGGTTGGCCCGCTGCTCCGCCGTCGCCGCGCCGCCCCAGCCGATGCACACCTCGGCCAGGCCCAGATCCGTGCGCGCCTCAGCCAGCCGCCGCTGCTGCCGCTGCAGCTCAGGGGTCACCAGCGCAATCACCGCATCACGCAGCTTGTGCCGGCGCAGTGCGGCGGCGTCCGGCCACCAGCACGCCTCCAGCAGCTCCCGGCCCAGCCCGGCCGGCACCATCCCCAGCGCCGCCGCAATGTCCTGGTTCGTCAGGTCCGGCTTCCCACCGCCCCGGCCGATATCGAACTTCACCGTGGTCGGCCCCAGCCGCCCCATCGCCTCACGTGGATTCATGCCCCTTCCCCTGTCGTTGAGTGGCCGGCCGCTGCCGGCCCGCCCGGATCGCGGTTGTGGTGGTGATCGGCGGGTTGCTGGCTCATGCGACCTCCGGTCGAGCGGGGAGAAAGGCTGCCTTGATCTTCGGCAGCACCCCGTCCAAGTACGCCTCCGACCAGTTGTACCCGCGCGGGTTGATCTCGCTCGAAACCGGATAGGCGCAGCCAGCTACCATGCGCAGCAGCTCCGCCGGCACCAGCACGTAGCCCTCGGGCGGCGTGAGGGCCGCAGCCTCCCGACCGCTTCCAGTTTCGAACCCGAAGCGCAGCAGCTGGTCGATGACGCGCAGCTCAAACTCGTAGCTCTCCAGGTCCTCACCCTCCCGGACGTTCTCGGCTTCCTGGTGGTGGCCCCACTCGTCCAGGCAACTGGCCAGCAGTTCCTGCGCCCGCCTCTCGATGGCGTCCATCAACGCACCTCCGGGCCGGCCGGCTCGGCCGCATAGTGCGTGATCGCAGTGTTGCCACCGCGCCAGCTGCCGAACACAGGCCGCTTGCTCACCGAGTCCCACAGCATCAGCCGCCGACCGTCCTGCGGCGCATCCACGATTGATCGCCAGTTCACGGCAGTGCCGGATCGCAGGTTCCATGCCTGCGCCTGGGGCGCGCGGCAGCCACAGTTGCCGCATTCGATCCACTCGCTGTAGCCCTCGTCGCCATCTGACGACACAACCACATCGTTCTGCTCTGCAACATTCTTCGATGCGCAGAAGGGGCACGGCTTGAGGTCCAGGTCGGTCATGCTCGCTGCTCCCAGCTGGCCGTCAGGCGCTGCACCTGCCCGCCGCGTGCCTCGAACTGCTCCACCGTCTCGGCCGGCCGCTGGCCGTCCTTCTCCTTGCCCCACGCCTTGGCCGGTGCCAGGTCCGCCAGCAGCCCCACGCGCGACCGGTTGATGGTCATCTTGTCCACCCGTGGCGCCTTCGGCTGTGCGCCATTCTTCGCACGGTAGGCGCGGCCACGTTCGATGCGGCGATCGCGAAGTTCTTCAGCCGTTGCCTTCTGGAAACGCATGCCCCTACCGCTGTAGCGATACGCTGCCGTCGCCCGGTGGCCCGTCTTTATCAGATACCCGCAATTCACCAGGTACTTCAGCTGGTCGCGCACGGTGTTGCGCTCGGCGCTGAGGTGCGCGCCGGACAGCCCCAGCACCTCAAACAGCTGCGCGTGGCCAATCGCTTCAGATTTGCGCGCCTCGAATACGCCGCGCACCCTATCTGCCATGCCGGTGTTAGCCATTGGTGCCATTCCTCAGTTCGTTGACGTACGTCTGGTTTGAAATCAGCTCGTCATCCGAGCCGTATGTCTCGTGGAAGGTCCTCGAGCCATCCATCAGGCTCGGGCCGTAGATCTGGCGCATCGTTGCGAAGGTGTTCCCCTCCAGCGGATGCCGCATGTGGTGCCACTTGCAGAGGCCATAGCCCTCCGCGTGGCCCCGCCGCACGTTCCCGCTCTTGGCGTGGTTGTAGTCGCAGCCGTAGACGACCAGCTCCGGCTCCAGGAGCTCCTGCATCTGCAGCGCCAAGCAGGCCATGCATGGGCCGGTCTTGGCCAGCTCTATACGGGCGGCCTCTTCCTTCGTCGGCGGCGGTGCCTTCGACCACATCAGCGCGCCTCCTCCACCGCTGCGCGGTGCTGGCAAACCCGGCGGTAGTAGCCGATGCCGGCATGTGGCCCCTCCCACTCTTCCGGCATGTCGAAGCTCATCTGCATCTTCTTGGCGCACGGGTTGTACGACCGGGGTGCATGCCCCGTGCTGGTCCAGAACCTGAAGTGCTTGCAGTCCTCGCAGCTCGGCACGCCATCAAGGTCCTTGGCTTTCTGAGTGCGCCGGCGAACAAGCTCCTCAAGGAGCTCGTCGGGCGTGAACTGCTGAAGCAGCGCTCTCCCCTTCATCAGCGCGCGCCCGGATCGGCCAGCCACCAGCCGTGCTGCCAGGCCTCCGCCTTTTCGCTCAGCGGCCCCGCCCTGCGGTTGGCACCGTCCTCCGTCTCGCATTCGATCCAGACCAGGTGCGGGTTGTCGCTCAGGCGAAGCCCATTGAGCCGCGCCGAGTACCCAGCGTTGATCTCCTTGGCGAACTTGCTGCGTGTGCTGTACTTGGTGAAGTCCATCAGCGTCTGTTCCTCGTGGTGCTGCGGCGTGCCGCGCTCAGTTCCTGGTCCCGCATATCCCATCCGCCCTGCCAGCGGCGTCGACGCGTCACTCCGTCCTGTCCCATCTCGTACCGCGGTGCCGATTCCCGACTGCGGCAGGCATCTCGCGCCCAGCGACCGGCCTGCTCCGCCTGGGCCAGCTCGGCCTCAGTCACCATCGGTATCGATCCAGTTCCGGATGAACCAACGCACGTTGCATGGCCGCCAGTTCACCGCCAGGGCTATCTCTGCAACGCTGCAGCGCTCGGAGTGGAGTAGCCGCACTGTGTCGTGCTTGCTCATTCGCCCTCCCCGAACCCGAGGTCTGCTGCAGCGCGCGCCATGGCCGCGCGTGCGGCTTCGCGATCGCGCACCGGGTGCACGCCGTGCTTCTCCTGCTCGATGGCCAGCACCGGCTGCGGCAGCGGCTTCCCGTCGACCACGTGCTGGACAGCGCGCGTGTAGGCCTCTTCCAGCATCCGGCGCTGCTGCGATCCGTGGTCAGCGCTGGCGTAGACGTGAAGGTCCAGCAGCGAACGCACCAGCACCGTGAAACCGCTCTGCGGCCGGCCCGGCGCCATCTCGCGTTCCACAGCAGCCATGACAGGGATGTCCAGGCACATCGTCAGGAACCTCGGCGGGTTCGGCGGCCATTCCCGGCCCTCGGTCAGGCAGCAGGCCATGCCGCGCGCGTGCTGCGCCCGGCTGCGGCCCTTCAGCACCTGGAACCACGTGCCGGCCGCGATGGTCAGGCTGCCGTCCTTCTTCACCGGCGCCGCGCCGTTCTCGCGCTCCCACTTGCCCGGGAACATGGCCGTCATCTGCTTCCAAAACTCCCACAGGTAGGCCGTTGCCTGGTCGCTCACCGCCTCAGCCGACGACGGCAAACTCCGCGTCGACGACATCCCCTCGCTCGACCCCAGCGCCGCCACCGTGGCCACTGCCTCTGCGTTGGGCGTAGAACTGCTGCTCGAGATGCTCGGTGCGGTCGGCAGAACCGTGTTGAGGGCTTGCATGGGTTGCTCCTGCGGATGGCTGGGCGACAGGGATCACGGGCAGCGACAGGCCGGCGGCCATCGTCTGCTTCAGGGATTCGTTGGGGTCGTGGCCGGCGGCGATCAGGTCCAGCAGCTGCTGGCGGACCTGCAGCCAACCCTGGACCGACAGCGGGCGGCGGATCGCGGCGCGGTGCCGGACGAACCGGGTCAGCTGCTCGCGGTCGACGGCGGTCGGCGTGCTGCCGAAACCGGCCAGCTCGCGCTCGACCTGCTCGACGGTCAGCGCCAGCGGATCGGCCTCGCGCTCACACTCGCGGTGTGAGGGTTGCTCTTGGTTGCTTTTGGTTGCTCTTGGTTCGGGTGCAATAGCTGTTGCACCCTTTTCGACGCTGTTTTGCACCCTTTCCTGCGTCGTTTTGCACCCTTTAGTGGCCTGTTTTGCACCCTTTGCAAAGGGTGCAATATCTGCACCCTTCATCCATTCAGGGTTGATCCGGTACTGCCTGGTCCGGCCACCTTCACCGAACCCGCTACGACGGCCACCGATGCCGGCATTCACCAGCACCAGCCACCCGGATTGCTCCATGCGGCGCAACTGGTACTGCACCGAACGCTCCGACTGCCGGGTCTTCTCGGCCAGCCGCGCAATCGACGGAAAGATGTGCGTACCGTCGTCGTGCGCGTGGTCGGCCAGCGCCAGCGCGAGCAGCATCTCGCCGCCGCCGTTCGGGTAGCGGTCGAAGACCATGCCTGTAACTCGTGCGCTCACGTCAGATCCCCAGCGACAGGTTCTGGCCCGGAGCTACCGGCCACCAGGTGCATGCCGTGCGTCCGCTAACCGTGCACGGCTTGTTGGGGCCGCGCCACACGCGGCCGGCCTTAATCAGCTCAGGCAGACGGCGGGCCAGCATGTAGCGGTCCAAGCCGGTGGCCTGCGCCAGCTCTTTGCTGGTCATGCCAGGGTTGTCCGTCACAGCCTTGACGCTCTGGTCGTGCTGGTGCGCCTGCAGGCCGCTGGCGACCACGTAGTGCGCCGCGTCGTGGCTGGTGCTCAGGTCGCTGGCTCGCGCCGGATGGTTGATCGTGTTCATGCGCCACCCCGCTCGGCCGCAGCCTCTGCGTGCTGGCTCACCTGCACCAGCCTGGCCATCACCGCCGCGCATCCGCGTGCGATCGCGTCAGCCTCGTTCGGCGAGATCCGCCCGTCATCCAGTGCTGACGAAACCAACTCGGCCAGATCGCCCTTCGCGGCCGCCGCCTGCAGCAGCGAGCTGATCAGCGAACCCGATTCCGGGGCATCGCTCCGCTGCGCTACGAAGCCGTGCTGCGCACACAGCGCGTGCAGGATGCGGAAGTCACCGGTGCGCGCCATCAGCGCGTCCGCTTCCTGCAGGCTCAGCAGGTTGCGGTCGGTGTTCGGATTGACCTTGCCGCGAAGGACCGCGGCTGACATGCCCAGTCTGGGCGCCAAAGCCTCACTGCCACCAGGGTACTGGTGGACCGTGTCGTAAGCGGCATCGGTGACATTCATGGGATAGGGACTCGAATGGATACGTGGGCACAGCGGCGGCGCAACATGTGCGCCATGGACATCAACTACTCATGGATGGCAGGCGCCTACGGCGCCCGGAGCGCGTTTCCTGCGCTACCGGAGACCAAGGTCTTCACCAACACACCCCACTGTTGGAAGGCCAGCAGCCGGCGATGGATCGCCAGTCGTCGCTTCAGCGCGCGCATGTCAGGCAACCTCCAGGGGGGCGTAACGGTTCTCGTCGGGGTCATGCGGCTCGGGCTGCGCCTGCGGCTGTTCTTGGACGCCCAGCAGGCGCTGGATCTGAGGCAGCGCCGGCAATGCATCCTCTTCCGACCAGCCCTCAACCTGTTCGATCGGCAGCTTCAGCACCTTGGCCAGCTGCTTGTCCGTGGACAGGCCCAGCCGGGCGCGCAGCACGCGCTTGCTCATGCGGCTGTCGATAAGCGCAGCCATTTCGGCGACTCGACTCGGCTGCTGTTCGTCCGCTGGCCAGATATCCGGACGCAGATCGGTGAGACCCACACGCCCCCCGCTCTGAACGTGGAGCTGGCGAACCAGTGCCCCGCCAAAGCGCTGCCCCTTGCTGAGCGCCTTCCGCAGGTATCCGAGTGTCGTTCCCGCACGACGAGCAAAATCCGCCTGATCGAGCGGAGAGAGGGTCTTCAAGTAGGTGCGCAGCGTCTCCATATGGGGCAAATTACCATATGGTAAATCTAAGTCAATACCGTTTGGTAAATTACCCTTCGGTAACCGAAACTTCGCCCATGAAGACCGACACCCCTACAGTTGCCACCCGTCGTCGGCGCCTGCGCGAATGGATCGATGCGCGCCACCAGGGTAGTCAAGCTGCTTTCGTGGCTGCGACTGGCATCAACCAAGGTGAGCTGTCGCTTCTACTGAAGGACAAGTCTTTCGGCGAGAAGAAGGCCGCCGCCATTGAGCTTGCGGCCGACATGCCGGCTGGCTACCTAAGCGGCGACGTGGCGCCGGTGCAAGCCGTCTCATTGCCTGCGATACAGAGCGATTACGTTCGCGTCGAACAGATCGACGCGGAGGCGCAGATGGGGAACGTAGGCCGGATCAATGAGGATTTCCCCGAGGTCATCCGAGCGATGGACTTCGCTCCCGCGTACATCCGATCTGTGATCGGTTTCCTGCCACCACCTGGACGGCTGAAGCTGGTGACAGGCGTCGGTGACTCGATGTCCCCGAAGATCAAACCGGGAGAGATGGTCCTGGTGGACACCGGTTGCATGGAGTTCGTGGGCGATGGCCTGTATCTGATCAACACCGGACAAGGCCAGCAGATCAAGGCTCTCCAGTCGCAACCAGACGGCATTTGGGCGCGCAGCTACGATCCAGTTCTGTATCCACCGTTCCGACTCACCGATGACTCAATCATCGGCGGCCGTGTGCACCTGATCCAGCATTTGGAGCGCGTGGCATAAGCGCTACGCGCCTTGATCCCTCACTCCTCTCGGGTGAGGCGCAGATTGAAATCCGATGGCGTCGTAACGCGGTACGACTGGCGATCTCCAGCCGATAGCGTGAGATTCTGCGAGGTGGAAATGTTCGCGCATAACCCTCCGCCGGTCGACAGTTTGAGGAAGTAGGAGCCTGGGGCAACGTGGAGCGTCGCGGCCTCTGACTGCCTGAGCGACATGATCTTCACGTTGTTCAAAGAGATGTCGTGGGAGCAACCCGATCCGAGCATCCCCTTGTCGCGTGCGACAAAAATCGTCGCGGTGCGCTCAGGGGATGCTGACAGGTAGCTCGTCTCATAGATTCGATCGGGCGGCACGGGCTTCGCTGTTGTGTCCGTAACCGGCACCGTTGAGCAGGCCGCCAACGCCCCGGAAAGCAGTACCGACGCCCAGGACACAAGAGATCGAATTGCCATACACCCTCCCCTTCTGATGTGGACAGTCTACCTGCACGCGTTGCTGAACGGCTTCATAAAAATATTACCTTTCGGTATTGTTTGAAAATTACTGTTTGGTAATCTGTCGACAGCCGCCCACGAAGCCTCCCAGCAGAGGCAGGGCGCCGGAGACCAACATGCGCACCGCAAACCGGCCCCTCTGGGCCACCCTCGGCCCAATCGCCGCCGCCTTCGCGGCCGCGTTCGGCGAGGCCTTCAGCAGCTGCGTCAGCAGCAGGAAGGCCTGAGCCATGGCCGCGATCACCACCACCAGCCGCGGCGCAGCCCGCGTCGAATCCCGGCCCCGCGCCGGGACCGTTGTCGTCCAGGTCGGCGATGCCACACTGCTCAGCCTGACCTCGGCCGAGGCACGCGAACTGGCCGAACACCTGGCCGAATGCGCCGACGCGATCGACGAAGGCGCGACCGAGGTCGCCACCATAGCTCGCAGCAAGCCGCTGTCCCTGCAGCAGGCGGTGGCCGCATGAGCGCCGCCCTCGCCCACCACTCCAACGCTCAGCGCGCCGCTGCTGCCGCCGGCATCGTCGCCCGCGCCGGCCGCCGCTGGGGCCTCCTCCCCAACCAAGTCATCGCAGCCGCCAGCTATGCCGCCAATGCCGTCCTGCGGCAGGGCAAGAGCGCTGCAGGTGCTGTCGCCGCCGCTCGTCGCGCAGCGCGCGCACAGGCAGGTGCTGCATGAGCCGTCAGTATCGCGACGACCACCCTGCTCTGGACACTCATCTCTCGGCTCTGGAAGGCGCGGCAATGGACGCGTTTGACGCCGGCTGGGACGCATACCCGCCAGGTGCGCGCTGCATCGTTCGCTCGCAACGCTATGGCCACCCACCGGTCGAACGCGAGGCTTTGATCGTTGGCACCACTGTCCACCTGCACCTCACCGTCAACGGAAAGCCGTGGGCGTCAATCAATGTGCGCACGAAGAACCTGAAAACCGGCAAGTACCGAGTTTTCTATCCCTCGGTCGAAGTCGACGGCAAGCCCAGCATCCGCGTCAAAGGCGGTGCCGCATGAGCTTCTACAAGACCAACGACCCAGCCGTGCTGGCCGCGTACGAACAGGAGCGCTCCGAAAAAGCGCTGCTGCAGACCGAGGTCGATGCCTTCGCCGCCCGCTTCGGCGGCAAGGGTCTGGTCTACGCAGACCCCGCGCGCCTGGCCGGCATCAAATTCACCCCAGCCAAGCCTCGCGACCTGTGGCGTGCGCCCGACGGCAATGGCTTGCAGTGGCCGCGCAGCTCTCCGCTCAAAGGCGCAACCGCAGAAACCAAGGCGGCGCTCAAGGCGCTACAGGCCGAGTGGAACCAGCATTTGCCGACTCGAAAGATCGACACCAATGCCGTCATTCGTGCGCTGGGGTTCAGCAGCAGCTGTGACTTCTTTTTCGAGGGTCTGACGCTGTTCCGCTCGAACGGCTTCGTCTACGCGTCCACCAGCAAGGCCATGCCGCGCATGACCGAGATCCTGGGCAGCGAGTACGAACAAGCCAAGGCGGCGCGCGCATGACCGACCCCGACTTCTTCGCCGCCATGGCCGTCGGCATCCCGCCCATCACCCCGCCCGTCGGCCCGGCGCCGGTGCCGGCCGAGCCCTCCGCCGAACAGGAGACCGAGTAATGCGCCACCTGGCCCTGCCCTTCTTCTGCGCCGTCGTCGTCGGCCTGCTCCTCGCACTGCTCCCTTGGGCACTGCGCAGCCACGTCGATGCCGTCGCCCTCGCCTGCGCCATCGGCGCCGTGTTCTTCGCATGGCGCGGCTGGGAAGACCTCCAGACCACCTGGCCAGCCTTCAAGGCCGAAATGCAGCGCCGCACCGCCGAGCGGCAGCGCGCGCCGCTGGCCGCTGACGACACCCACTGAGCAACCGCCCGCCCGGGTGACCGGGCTCCGCGCCGGCCGGACTTCCACTCGCCGGTAACCCATTCCAGGAGTCCAGCGTGCGTAACCAGCTCGACATCTTCGATCACGACCCAGCCCGCATGGCCGCAGCCAATCGAGCCGCAGCCGACCACGCGCTGCACGACGTGCAGTTCACCGAGGCAGAGCGAGAGGCCCGTGCCGCTCACTACCTTGGCGAGGCCGAACGCTGGGACAACCTCGCCGCGCACAGCGCGCGCGCCATCACCGAACGCAAGGAGCAGCTCGCATGACCACCCACAACAAGACCCTGGCGGACGTGCGGCCCGGTGGGAGGGTGAGGCTGGGGGATGCCCCTTGGCCGGAGATCGACGCCATTCTGGCTGATGCGTATTCCGCAGGCGCAACAGGTCTGCCGTTCGAAGGCATCGCACGCCGCCATGCCGTGCGTGCAGCCATCGCCGCCCTCTCCTCCCAGCCCTCCCCGGGTGGTCAGGGGGATGCGCTGCGCGTGATCGCAGAGAGGCTACGTGGAGCGGGAGCGAGTCTTCCGGCACCGCCGATCACCGGCACCATTGAGGGAAGCATGGTCACCGGCCTGAGCATTGCGCTTGCGCTGGTGGAAGAAGCACTCGCCGCCCGCCAACCGTCCAAGCAACCGGATAGCGTTGCTCTGGGCGAAGCAACGGAATTCTGCATCGAGAAGGGCGGACGACAGTCGGTGGGGGAGCCGATAGCGTTCGTTTCGTCGGACATGCTCGTATCGCTTCTGAAAGTGCGGTCACACAACTGGATGCCCGAGGTGTGGGCACTCCCGAATGGCACGGACAGCGTGCCGCTCTACGCCGTCCTGCCCGCGCAGCAGCTTGCCCAGGTCTATCTGGACGGCTTGGATCGCGCACTCGGCGAGGCCATTGACCAGCGCGACCGCTACCACGAAGTAGCCGACGATCTGGCCGGCCACATTGCAGCTATCACCGGCGTGGATATCGGCGAGCACAGCAGCGCCAACTGCCCCTGGCAGAACGCCATCGAGGCGGCCGAGGAGTACAAGCCCGCGCAGGCCGTGGACCTGGATGCCATCCGCGATGCCGTGTGTGGGATCGCCCTCGTTTTCGACGGCGACCTCCCCTTCATCAAGGGCATTGCGGAAGCGCTGGCCTTGATCGACGGCAAGGCGGTGGGCAAATGAGCTGGTTCAGCCGCAAGAGCAAGGCTCCCGAGTCGCTGGATGAGGCGATCAAAAGGGCTAAGGCCAACGTAAGCGCGCACCTGCACACTCTACCCATCGATGTGGTGGAGCACGTCACCGAGTATCGGGACGGCAGACGCGACTGGCGGAATGAAACCAACGGTCACCACAGCATGCGCATGTGGCTGCAGACGCTCAAAGACCTTCGGGGCCGAGTTGACTATCTGGAGCAGGCTGAGGCGAAGCGGAATCAGATCGCCGCCCACCTGGGGCTGCCGGCAGCCAGCCTTGATATGGATGGCCTATTGCGCCTTCTGCATGAGGCCGACACCCACGCAGCAAGCGAGCCGGAGCCGACCCATGTCTGACCAGCTGCTCACCGCTGCAATGGTCCACGTGTTCGACCAGCGCGAACGCGTGATGCATCGGGAGATCGGAATGGATCTCGCAGAGCGTGTCGTCCTCGACCTGCTGGAAAACGGCTGGTCGCGCCAGTCGCTGCGGAAGCATGAGACGGCTGGGTCGACCACGTGCGGCACCGCCTTCTACCTGCTGCGGGAAGGCGGCATCGCCGTTGCCTACTTCCCCATTGCCGAGTTCACTGACGCGAACGGCCGCGGACTTTTCTTCGCCATCCGCGACTTTTTCCCTCCCGTCCACAAGTCGGCACACGGCGATGTCGATAGCCTGGAGCCTTTCGCGGTGGGTGACCAGGTTCTCTCGATGGACCGCCATCTGGATGGCTCGTGGCACTACGAAGACGAAGTGCGGGCCAGTGAGTGGCGTCGTTTGATCCCTATTTTCACTGTCGTTTTGGTGCAGCCACGCGCCGGGCACCACACGCAGTTCGGTGGCCGCGACTACTACCAGGTCAAGGTCAAGGACCGGGTGGGCGGTGGTGGTGGCTACCACGACCTTGTGCCCATCGCCGGCCGACCGTGGCAGATGCGTGGCGAGGGTGAGTGCCTGATCCGCGTGAGGCCCGCGCCTTTGGCCGTCGCTGCCCCACCCTCGCCGCCGGCACTGCCGGCCCAACTGGACCTGTTCGTATGACCGCACCACTGCCCATTTCCCCGGCCACCGTTGTGGAGGCCACCAAGGCATCATCGCCTGTCGCTGCGGTCGTCGCTGCCATGCGGCGTGTCGATCCCGCCGGCGGCGCCGTTGCCGCCAACCAGGTCCGCGCGTGGGCCGACACCTTGATGACCGCGCTCTACTCCGCGCAGCCTGTCCGCTGGGAGTATCGCAACAAGAAGGACGTGAGTCCGGGTTGCTGGGTCCAAGCCGACGCTGGGCACGTCTACGCCGCCCACCAGCGTGGGCTCGTTGTCCGCGCCCTATTCGAGACACCGCGCGTACTCCAGCCGGAGAAGCTGCACGAATTCCGGGGGCGAGTATGCGTCCGATGCGGCGACAGCGAGGATTGGGCCGGGCCGGATTGTGAGCCACTGATCCAGAAAGTCGACCCCCGAACCCGGCTCCCGGTAGAGGCGAGCTGGCTCCTTGAGCCGCTGAAGTGGATACGCGACGCCGGGCCCATGCCGATCAGCACGCACGAACGCCGCCGCAGGGCCACCGAAGCCACCTTCCTGATCGAAAAGCTCGAAGCCCACATCGAGGAGTGCAACAAGCCATGACCCAGGAACATATCAGCCACCCGGAAGGGTTGCCGAACTGCGCCGTCGGACACCGCGCGCGCCACATCCACGACAAGCGCTGCGCCTCGGCCGGCGGTGGTCACCTGGTCGAGTGCGCCTGCAGGTCGACCAGCAAGCATGCCGATCCGGATAAGGCCATTGCTGCATGGAGCCGCCTGAACCGCCCACCGCGCAGCGCGCGCTCGGTCGCTGCGCCTGCGGCGACCGACAACGTGCTGCAGTTCCAGCTCGGCCTGGCCGAGCGCAAACCCAAGACCCAGCGCGCGGCGCTGGCGTCGATCTGACGGAGGGAATCATGGGGGCTGCCGAGAACATCCCATTCGAGCTGCGAGCCATCGGTGCCGAAGAAGTCGGCACCCTGCTCGGCCTGGCTGCGCGAACGGTGCTGGAGACCGTCGCTTGCAGGCCAGACTTCCCCGTCCGGATCAGCATGCGCCCGGCCACATGGATTGCCGGTGAGGTGCTGGCGTGGCGCCAAGCTAACCGAGCCGGTCAGCCAGCTCGTCGGCGTCGGTCTGGTAGTAAATCAAGAGGCTCTTCAGGTCCCGGTGGCCAATGACCCGGGCCAGCTCCATCACATCCAGCTTTTTCGATAGCCGCCAGATCGCCTCTGCGCGGCTGTCGTGGAAGTGCAGGTTCTCGATCTGAGCTGCATCCCGCGCACGGCGGAACAGCGTGTCTCGCGTGCCGGGGTCCAGATCGAAAACACTATCTGCATCCTGCGGCAGAAGGCTGATGATCTCTCGCGCGCGGGCTGACATTGGCACACGGCGAACGTCGCCGTTCTTGGTCTTCGGCAAGGTTACGGATTTCGCGGACACATCGGTCCACTTCATGCCCAAGATCTCGCCAGCGCGCATGGCCGTCTCCAGGGCGAACATGAAGCACAACGCGACCCGGTGCTGAGCCGTCTCCGGCGCGCCGCCGTCGTATCCCAGCGCCAGCGTCAGCCGGTCGATCTCCTCCTGGGCCACCCTGCGCTTCCGGCTCGCCGGCGCCTGCGGCCGGTCAACGTCCTTGATCGGGTCACCGTTCAGCCACCCCCAATCCTTCCGGCAGGATTTGAACACCGACTGCAGCAGGTTCATCTCGCGCCGGACGGAGGCGGGCGCGACCTGGCCCAAGCGGCGCTCGCGCCATTCGGCCAGGTGGATTGGCCGCAGAGCGGGCAGACGTACGAGCGCCAGGGGATCCCGCTCCAGCAGTCCCAGCCGGGCCAGCTCCCACCGCGCACCCTTGTGCTTAGGAGCCACCTCATCGGCATAGCGGCGCAGGGCGTCCTTCACGGTATTCTCTGGGAGGCGTGCACCCGTCAGCTCGGCTTCGCGCATCAGCGCCCACTGGACCGCCTGCGCCTTCGTGGGGAGGGTGTTCGACTCGCGTCGACCGTCCTTGTAGATCTCGGCACGCCAGGAGGTGCCGCGTCGTTGGATAGATGCCATGCCGCCAATGTTCGGCGTAATTCTGGCGTAACGCTATCGGGCAGGCACGGGCCAACACGTGATTAGAGCAATTCGCGCAGCGCGCGCAAGCCACTGAATCCGTTGGATATAGTCCCCATTCGGTGCTTAGCGGGATTGAGCGGGAAATGTGCCGTAGTGCCTTTCACCGGCACCACTGCATCAAAGGCCAGGTCCCCGACCTGGCCTTTTGCATTTTCAGGACCGGAGCGCCGACACTGGCGACGATGCCAACGCCCGCCCTGCCCACGCTCCCCGCCACCCTGCCCGCACGGCTGCGTCCACTGCACGTGGATGATGCTGCCGCCTGGGCCGGCTATCTCTCGCTGCCGGGCGTGACCGAGCACACCAGCTGGGGCGACGTTTCCGAAAGAGCACTGCGCTGCCAGATCGCCGGTTACCTGCCCACGGCAACGGACCAGCGCTGGGCGCTGGTGGGCGCCGACAGCCAGCTGATCGGCACCGTTGGCCTGAACGGAATCGACCTGTCGCATGGCCGCGGCGAACTTGCCTATGATCTCGATCCGCGCAGGCAGGGTCAGGGACTGGCCACGCACGCAGCACGCGCGGTGCTCGAATGGGGCCATGCCGCACTCGCTCTGGTCCGAATCCAGGCGACTGTCCTGGACAGCAACGCCCGCTCGATCGCCGTGCTGGAACGCCTCGGCATGCAGCGCGAAGGCCTGCTGCGCGCTTACCGGCGGGTTCGAGGACAGCCCCGTGACTTCTGGATGTACGCCCGCGTCGAAGGCTCCGCGTCACCATGCTGAAACACAACTGCGACTTCCGGCAAGCTTTGGAATAGACGCAGCGCACACTTTTCTTGCAAGCCACACGTGCTTCTGCCTATCGTGATCCCAGCCGGAGCTGGGGGCGGGGGAATGCATGACGTTGCGTGCGGCACTGTTTTTTCTGGTCACGCACGCGCTCGTCATTGCCTTTGTTGGCCCGCAGGACCCGGTCGGCTCCTACCTGATGCTGATCACTGCGCCGTTGCTGGCTGCACTGGCCTGCGTGCGGCGTGCGCGTGACAGCCGCCAGGCGGCCTGCAAATGGCGGACGCTGGGCGCTGCCGTGGGCCTGTTCTCGCTGGCCCTGCTCGCCCTGCTGTACCGCAATGTGGCCGGCCTCGATCCTGCGCAGATGACCGTGTCTTCGCTGATCCTGTACGTGTTCTACCGCATCCCCCTGACCTACGTGGCCGCCAGCCCGGGCGGCGGCAACCGCTGCATCCGCGCGGTGGACCTGCTGATCATCGCGCTGCTGTGGGCGTTGTACCTCGGGCACACGCGGGCGATGGCGCATTTCAACGCCGCATTGTGGACGCAGTGCCTGAACGCCATGAGCAACCTACAGAACAGCCTGGTGTTCTGCTTCGCGCTGATCCGCTTCCTGGCCGAGGACAATCCCGATCGCCGCGATTTCTTCCGGACACTTGCGATCTACGCGCTGGGCTACTTCCTGCTGGCGTTCTACATCAACACCTGCCAGCCGCAGCTGCCTGACGGCAACTGGGGGGACCTGCTGATCAGCGGACTGTTCGTGATGCTAGCCGTCATGGCCGCCAGCAAGCGCCGCTATCCGGCGGTGGACGTATCGCGCAGCCTGCGCCGCATCGTCGACGCCGGCGTGCCGTTGATGCTGCCCTTGCTGCTGATGATGGTGGCGCTGCTGGTCGCGCGCCTGCAGCCCACCCTGGCCACGGTGGGCTTCATTGGTGCCATGCTCGGCTATGCCCTGCGCAGCGTGCTGAGCCAGGTGGAGATCCAGCGCCAGCGCGATGAGCTGGAAACGCTGGCGCGGCGCGATCCGCTGACTGGGCTGGGCAACCGCCGCAGCTTCGACGAATCTCTTGGCAATGCCCGTGGCCGCGCACGCCGCCAGGGACTCGGGCTGGCGGTACTGATGATCGACATCGACCACTTCAAACGGCTCAATGACACCTATGGCCATCCGGAGGGCGATCGTCGCCTGCAGTCGGTCGCCGCCATTCTTGATGGCTGCCTGCAGCGAGGTGACGATCTGCTGGCGCGCTATGGCGGCGAAGAGTTCATCGCCGCCCTGCCCTCGCCCGATGCCGCCCACGCACTGGGCCTGGGCGAACGGCTGCGCGCTTCGGTCGAAGCCGCAGCCCTGCCCGCCCCCGAGGCCACCGTCACCATCAGCATCGGCGTGGCCTGGCAGGCACCCGGCGAAGACCGCGATCCGCGCGACCTGGTCGAACGCGCCGACCAGGCCCTGTATCGCGCCAAACATGCCGGTCGCAACTGCGTACGCGTCGACACCGATAGCAAGGAAAACCCGTCCGGTCGCCGCGCCTAGACCGCGTGCAGCCCCGCTGTTCCGTGCCGGTGCCCGGCCCCGCCCTGCACGCGGAAACTGGCCACGGTCTGCAGCAGCTGCGCCGACTGCTCTTCCATGCTGCGCGCCGCCGCCGACGCCTCCTCGACCAGGGCCGCGTTCTGCTGGGTGCCCTGATCGATCAGGTCGACCGCATGATTCATCTGCTGGATATCGTCGCTCTGCTGCTGCGAGGCCGTGCTGATTTCAGTCATCAGGTCACTGACCCGGCGCACGTTGGTCACGATTTCATCCATGGTACGGCCCGCGCTTTCAACCTGCGCCGTGCCGGCGCCCACATTGGCAACCGACTCATCGATCAGGTGCTTGATCTCCTTGGCTGCGCTGGCCGAACGCTGCGACAGCTCGCGGATCTCAGTGGCAACCACGGCAAAGCCGCGGCCATGTTCACCGGCACGCGCAGCCTCCACCGCTGCGTTCAGCGCGAGAATGTTGGTCTGGAAGGCGATGCCGTCGATCACTCCGATGATGTCGACGATGCGCCGCGACGAGGCATTGATCACCGCCATCGTCTCGACCACTTCATGCACCACAGTGCCGCCTCGAGCGGCGACGTCGGCCGCTCCACCGGCCAGCTGGCTGGCCTGGCGCGCGTTGGTGGCCGTGCGCTGCACGGTCTCGGCCAGGCCTTTCATCGACACAGCGGTTTCCTCCAGCGAGGCCGCCTGCTGCTCGGTACGCTGCGAGAGGTCGCTGTTGCCCTGTGCGATTTCGGTCGCGCCGACTGCGATGGTGTCCGCGGCGAACTTGATCTGGCCGATGATCGCGGCCATCGCCTCGACCAGCGAATTCACGCCTTCGCACAGTTCGGCGATCGACCCGTTCTTGTCGGCGGTGGCCACGCGCTGGGTCAGATCGCCCTGCTTGGCGGCAGCCACCACCTCGCGGGTCTGCGCCACGGCGCGCTGCATGGCCTGGTTCTCGTGCACCTGCGCGGTGATGTCGGTGGCGTACTTGACGACCTTGAACGGCTTGCCATTGAGGTCCAGGATCGGGTTGTAGGATGCCTGGATCCAGACCTCGCGCCCGCCCTTGCCCAGGCGCCGATACTGGCCGGCGTCATATTCGCCGCGCCCGAGCTTCTCCCAGAACTGGCGGTACTCGACGCTGCTGCGATGCTCAGGCTCGACAAACAACGAATGGTGCTGCCCGCGCACTTCGTCCAGGCTGTAGCCGGTAGCGGCCAGGAAATTGTCATTGGCCGACAGGATGCGGCCATCCATGCTGAACTCGATCACCGCCTGCGATTTGGCGATCGCGGCCAGTTGCCCCGCCGAGTCGGCCGCCTGCAGCTTCTGCGCGGTGATGTCGGTCGCGAACTTGACCACCTTGTAAGGCCGCCCCTGGCGGTCCAGCACCGGGTTGTACGAAGCCTGGATCCAGATCTCGCGCTGACCTTTGCCGAAGCGGCGGTACTGTCCGGCGTCATATTCGCCACGCCCCAGGCGCACCCAGAAGTCGCGGTATTCCGCGCTGCGCGCCTGCTCGGGGTCGACGAACAGGGAGTGATGCTTGCCCTGGATCTCCTCCAGCCGGTAACCCATCGCCTGCAGGAAATTGTCATTGGCCCGCAGGATGGTGCCGTCGAGCGCGAACTCGATGACGGCCTGCACGCGATGCAGCGCGGCCACCTGCGCTTCCAGCTCGGTGCGGTCGGTCATCGCCGCCTCTGTGCTGGTGCGTTGCTGCGGCGCCAGCACGCCAAGCAGCGCACGCCACGGCGACCAACGGGTATGCAGCTCGGCCGGCGCATGCGCGCCTGCCGTGAAGCCTGGAATGAGCATTGTCTGATCCTCGGTGTCCGGTAAGCGGTTGTGACCCGACGGGCGGGATGCCCGGCGGCAACATCAGTTGCCAGGGACTACAGGTGCCAACGGGCACCTCTCGAGCGACTGCCAAGAACGTCTGCTGCGGGTGCGATCGGCATCTGGAAGCGGCGGAACACACTGCGCGGACCGCCCGTCGGGGGCAGCCTGGGGTCCTGCGGCGGGTGACTGGAGCGGGATCCAGAGGGAGTATCGGCGACGCCGTCGGCCGCTTTAGCGGGATTCCGCGACGTCCGTCGCAACTCTGTGCATTGCAGCCGGAATGCGGTAGACGATTGCCGTGTACTTCACGCCCTGCTCACGTGCCACAGCCTGCCCACCAAGGGACTCAGCCAGTGCACGGCTGGACCGGTTCCGTTCCGCCACCGGGTAGCGGAACGCAGCACAGCGCAGGCGCCCGGAGGCCGCCGACCACACCGCCGCCACTGCCTCGCGGCCATAGCCGTGCCCATGCATCACTTCTGCGATCCAGATGCCCAGTTCGGGTTCTGCTTCACGGGCTCGATGCAGGCCTGCCAGGCCAAGGAATACCCCATCCCCGCGCCTGCGGATCACCAACGTGATGTCGGTCCCGTCGGCGATGGTAAGCAGCCACGTCCGCCAGACGGCAGCAAACGCCTCCTTCGAGGGTGGCGGCTCAAACGCCATATAGCGGGTCAGCCCGGGTGTGATTGCCACAAATGCCTCGTCGGCGTCACCGGGCGTGAATGGCCGGAGGTGCAGCCGCGGACTGTCGATGGTCCAGTCGTCCAATGTCATCTTCTGCATCGCCTGGGCATTGCGTACAGCATCGCTCAGCAGAAGGATGCAGCTCAAGGCAGAAAGGTTTACATGACCAATGCGGGATTCCCCGGCAGGAGAAAATGACCAGCATGAAGGTCCCGCAGGATGCTTATCGACATGGAGATCGCATGCTCCCTCGCTTTGCCAGCCTTCTCTTCCTGGCCCTGTGCAGCAGCAGCGCGCTGGCCAACGACGCCGCCTATCGACCCGCCTTCCACCCCGACCAGCTGAAGGGACCACCCGCAGGACGCCCGAACGAAGTGCTGGTGCTGGGCAGCCCGCACCTGTCCAGCCTGCCGGAGACCTTCACGCCGGCGATGCTGGAACCTCTTCTGCAGCGCCTGGAAGCCTGGCGGCCCACCGCGATCGCGGTGGAGAACCTGTCCGGCCTGCAGTGTGACTTCATGCGCCGCAATCCGGCCCGATACGCGGAGAGCGTAGCGGACTACTGCGTCGATCCGGCACCGGCGCAGGCCGCCACCGGCCTGGACGTGCCCAGCGCCAACGTGGAGATGGAACGCCTGCTTGCGGATTGGCCGAAGGCGCCAACCGCTGCCCAGCGGCGCCGATTGGCCGCCGTGTTCCTGGCCGCGGGCGAAAGCAGCTCGGCAGTCGTCCAATGGCTGCGGCTGCCCAGGGAAGAGCGACGTGCTTCGGACAGCCTGACACCGGAACTGGTGCAGTTCCTCGACACGCGCATGGCCCGCCGCAACGAGGCCGGACTGGTGGCCGGCGTACTTGCGGCACGCCTGGGGCTGGAGCGCCTGTGGTCGGTCGACGACCACACTGCAGATTCGCCAACACCGGAATCGCAGCAGAAGGCCTACGCTGCCGCCATACGCGGTGCCTGGGACAATTCCTTCGTCAAAGCGCGCAGGGCGGCCGATGAACGACTGGAGGCCAATCTTGCTCAACCGGATGGATTGCTCGCAATGTATCGCGCCTACAACACGCCCGAGGCCGCGATGGTGGCCTTCAACAGCGATTTCGGCGCGACCCTCGTCGAGCCCTCGCCGGAAGGCTTCGGCCGCAACTACGTGGGCTACTGGGAAACCCGCAACCTGCGCATGGTCGCCAACATGCGCGACATCCTGGGCCAGCATCCAGGCACCCGCATGCTGACCATCGTCGGTGCCTCGCACAAGGGCTACTACGAGGCTTACCTTGATCTGATGCACGACGTGCAGCTGGTCAGTTCGGATGAAGTACTGCGTTGACGTCAAGCCGGTCGGCTGCGGTATCTTGGATGCAACTTCAACCACTCCACGGAAGGAACCCATAATGAAACAACGCATTTCCGCCGTACTCTTTGCCATAGGCCTGGCCGGTGCTGCGCAGGCCTCGGCATGCGATCTCACTCTCGACAGTGGTGGTGACCTTGCTGCCGCAGTGACCGCCGCACCTGGCAAGAAAATCTGCCTGCGGCCTGGCGCCTACGTCACTGGGCCTGCACCACTGGAAGTTCCCTCCGGCACGACCATCGAGGGATTGGGTGCGAGCATGGCCGACGTCGTGATCTCCGCCCATGGCTCCCCACAGAAGGCAATCGGGCTCGGCAGCGGCACCATGCTGCACAACTTCACATTGTCCACCGGTGCAGGCGGAAACTTCGGTGTACTGGCCTATCATCAGGACCGCATCATCATCTGGAGCCTCGATATCGTCGGCTTCCAGATCAGCACTGGTGTCGTGGGCGGGAAAGGTGTGGATATATGGGACACCTTCATGCGTGCCAACGGCATAGCGGGCAACAATGTGGCAGACCCGAATCTGTGGATCACCGATTCCCGCGACGTCACCATCCTCTATGGGCAGCTGACCGGACGCAAGGATGGCCCGGGGGGCGATGGCGAGATGGCCATCTACAACTCGAGCAACGTCATGATTGATGGCGCCCGCGTCATCGACTCCGGCGCCAGCGCCATCTATCTGGTGAACTGCGTCGACTGCACCATCAAGAACTCGGTGATCGAACGCCCTGGTGAATGGGGTATTGACGTCGTACAGGGTTCACAGCGCTTTTTTGCAGAAAACAATGCTGTAAGCGGTGCGAACTATGGTGGAGCGGTGTTTGAGACATCGGGCGGTACCACGGCAACATTCCGCTCCAACCGGTTCATTCAGAATCGTCGCTTGGGTGTTGGAAACTGCAACGGCATCAATGCAAAGGGTGGTGTTGCAGGCGTTCTATCGACAGGTAACATCTCTTTCCCTTCAGGTGATCTCTGCGTCTTTCCGTGAAGCATGGGCCTGAGCATCAAAAGCATGAGGCGGTACTTCCTTCCTGCCCGTCCGCCACAGCACGATGCTGGCGGCACCGATACAGGACAGCGTGAACACCAGCAGGGCGACCGCGCCGCCCTGCAGTACCGGCAGCAGGGCCTGCGCGTGAAGGTCGCCGCGCAGCTGTTCCGCACGCAGGCAGGCGGCCAGCGCGAGGCACCAGCCAACCATCGCCGGGGCGTAGGCCCGCATCGCAACCGGGTTCCAGACCTTCATGGGATCACCTGCATGAGTGGATGTGCGCGCAGTATTCGCGCACGCCCTCTCACAGGCTGAGATCAGCCTTCGGCGGCTTCGGAATCATCGCCGGGCAGCTCACTGGCCTCGCCCTGCACCTGTACGTTGTTGCGACCCATTGCCTTGGCCCGGTAACACTGGGCATCAGCCGCTGCCACGGCCTGGTCCACGCTCATCCCACCCGCCAATGGCGCGATACCGATGCTGGCACCCACATGCAGGCGGTCCCGGTCCCACGGAATCGACAGCGACGCCAGGGTGTGCAGCAGTTCACCGCCGATGCGCGCGGCACGACGCGGCGTGCAGCCGGACAGGATCACTGCGAATTCGTCGCCGCCCAGACGCGCCACTACGTCCGAATCGCGCACACCGTGGCGCAGCACGCTGGCCACCGCCCACAGCACGGCATCGCCAGCCAGATGGCCCCAGGTGTCGTTGACCGGCTTGAAGCGGTCCAGGTCGATGTACATCAACGACGCGGCCTGGCCAGTTCGCTCGACGCGGGTGATCGCCTGCTGCAGATGCACCTCGAAACCGCGACGGTTGCTCAGCTCGGTGAGCGGATCGATCTCGGCCAGATGGCGCGCTTCGCGCTGGCGCGCGCGCTGCTGGGTGTCATCACGCAGTACCCACACTGCACCGCGTACATGACCTTCATCATCGCGCAGCCAGGCACGGGTCAGGTCGACCGGGATCGTGGCCGTGCCCAGGCGCAGCAGAAGATCGGCGTGCAGGTCCACCGCATTGCTTTCCGGGTCCAGCAGGACCGACACATCCAGTACCGAGCCGGGCGCATATTCGGTGGTCAGTGCCAGCACGTCCTGCACCTTGTGCCCGGCCAGCGACAGCGCGCCATCACCCGCCAGGGTGCGTACTGCGGCGGCATTGGCGTAGTCGATACGGCCATCCAGGCTGACACTGAGCACCAGGTCGGCAACCGCATCAAGCGTGATACGGCTGCGCTGCTCGCTCTCGAACAGGCGCTGCTCGCTGCTGCGCTGGGCGCTGATGTCCTGGATCTGCGACACGAAATGCAGCGGTTCACCGTGCTCGGTGCGCACCAGCGACACCGACAGCCGCGCCCAGATCACCTTGCCGTCGCGATCGAGATAGCGCTTTTCCAGGTGGTAGTGGCTGCGCCGCCCGGCCAGCAGATCCTGCACCAGGGCCAGGTCGGTCTGCAGGTCATCGGGGTGGGTCAGGCGCTGGAAATCAACCTGCAGCAGTTCTTCGCGGGGGTAGCCCAGGATCCGGCACAGTGCGTCATTGACGTCCAGCCAGCGTCCTTCCAGCGACACCAGCGCCATGCCCAGTGCCGCCGACGTGAACGCACCGGCGAATTTCTCTGCCGACAGGCGTGCTTCGGCGCGCGCCTGCAGGATCTCGGTGATGTCGATGGACATGCCGACATAGCCGATCCGCGTGCCGCCAGCACCATCCATGCGGCTGATCGACAAGCGCACCTGGCGTGGCTGGCCATCCTTGCGCCGCAGTGTCCACTGCCGTGAATAGGTCTGCTCATCGGCGCGGGCGCTGAGTGCTTCAAACGCGCCCGGCAGGCTTCCGTCCGCAGCCGCCAGCGGACGCAGCCAGGCCGCCAGCTCGTCCGGATCGTGGAAATCACCCAGTCGCCGCTGGCCGACCACTTCTTCCGCGCTGTAACCCAGCAGGCGTTCCGCGCCGGTATTGAACAGGGTGATGGTGCCTTCGGTATCGGTCGCGATCACCGCCACTTCATCGGACGCGTCGACCACGGCCTGCAATCGCTGCCGGCTCTCGGCCGCATCCTGCCGCGCCTGCTGCAGCTCGGTCACGTCGGCGTGCGCACCGGCCATCCACAGCGGTCGTCCCTGCCCGTCCCATTCGAACACGCGGCCACGGTCGTGGATCCACATCCACTGGCCGTTCTTGTGGCGCATGCGCAGCAGGCAGACGTAGTTGTCGCTGCGGCCTTCGAAATGGTCCTCGAGCGCCGCGTCGGACAGGGCGATATCGTCGGGATGGACCAGCGTCAGGAACGTCTTCTGGCACACCGGCTCCAGTTCTTCCAGCCGATAGCCGACAATCTCCGCCCAGCGCGCATTGACCCGCATTTCGCCGGTCTGCACGTTCCATTCCCAGGTACCGGCAGCGGTGCCGTCGATGATCATGGCCAGGCGCCGGCGCTCCTCTGCCAGTTCCTGCAGGCGCCGCTCGAGCAGCCCTTTGCCGTTGTTTCCCTGGCCCGCCATCAATCCGGTCCCCGGCCCGCACAGGCGGGCAGCAGCCGCAGCACAACGCTGCAGCCATCAACGAAGACAACGGGTCCTGCTGGCGTCATGGCCCTCCCCAGCGACAGCGGGAGGCCAAACGCCCCCCTCAGGCGCAAGTGTGCGCAATCACGGGGAAAATCGACAAGTCCCCCGCCACGAATCAAGCGTGACGGGGGACACGGTCCTCAACTGCGCTTGGCGCGGGCGAAGGCCTCCGCCAGGGCGTTGTTGGCCGGGGGCGCGGACTGAGCGGGACGGCCGCCATTGCCCTGGCCCCGGTTTGGCCCGCGGTTCTGGCCGCCTGCGTCGCGGCGCGGCCCCTGCCCCTGGCCGCGCTCATCACGCTGGCCCGGGCGGCTGGTGGCCTGCCCGGGGGTGTCGTCCAAGCGCCGGGTCAGGGCGATGCGCTTGCGCGCCACGTCCACCTCCAGCACCTTGACCTTGACGATATCGCCGGCCTTGACGACGTCGCGCGGGTCCTTCACGAAGGTATCGGAGAGCGCCGAGATGTGGATCAGGCCATCCTGGTGCACGCCGATATCGACGAAGGCGCCGAAGGCGGCCACGTTGCTGACCACACCTTCCAGCACCATGCCCTCGCGCAGGTCCTTGATGTCCTCGACGCCCTCGGCGAAGCGCGCCGCCTTGAACTCCGGACGCGGGTCACGGCCCGGCTTTTCCAGTTCCTTCAGGATGTCGCGTACGGTCGGCACGCCGAAGGTGTCGTCGGTGAACTGTTCTGCCTTCAGGCCGCGCAGGAAGCTGCCATCACCGATCAGCGCCTTGATCGGGCGCGCGGTGCTGGCCACGATGCGCTCGACCACCGGGTAGGCTTCGGGGTGCACCGCCGAGGCGTCCAGCGGCTGGTCACCATCGGCGATACGCAGGAAGCCGGCGCACTGCTCGAAGGTCTTCTCGCCCAGGCGCGCGACCTTCAACAGGTCCTTGCGACGCTTGAACGGGCCATTGTCGTCACGATGGCGCACGATGTTCTCGGCCACCGTGGACGACAGGCCGGACACGCGCGACAGCAGCGCGGCCGAAGCGGTGTTCACGTACACGCCCACGGCATTCACGCAGTCCTCGACCCGCGCATCCAGTGCCCGCGCCAGGCGGTACTGGTCCACGTCGTGCTGGTACTGGCCGACACCGATCGCCTTGGGTTCGATCTTGACCAGTTCGGCCAGCGGATCCTGCAGGCGGCGCGCGATGGACACCGCGCCACGCAGCGACACGTCCAGCCCCGGGAATTCCTTGGCCGCGAACTCGGACGCCGAGTACACCGACGCACCCGCCTCGCTGACCACCACCTTCTGCAGCTTCGGGTTGGCGGTCGCCTTGATCGCTTCGCCAGCCAGCTTGTCGGTTTCGCGGCTGGCGGTGCCGTTGCCGATCGCGATCAGTTCTACGTTGTGCTTGGCGCACAGCTGCTTGATCGTCTGCAGCGACTGCTCCCACTGGCGGCGCGGCTCGTGCGGGTAGATGGTGTCGGTGGCGACCAGCTTGCCGGTGGCATCGACCACGGCAATCTTGCAGCCGGTGCGGATGCCCGGATCCAGCCCGAGTACGGTCTTCGGGCCGGCCGGCGCGGCCAGCAGCAGGTCCTTCAGGTTGTCGCCGAACACCGCGATGGCTTCGGCCTCGGCCTTTTCGCGAGCCTGGTTGAACAGGTCCAGCAGCAGATGGCTGTGCAGCTTGGCACGCCAGGTCAGGCGGCAGGCATCCAGCAGCCAGCGGTCGGCGGCGCGGCCCTGATCGGCGATGCCGGCCTTGCGCGCCACGCGTCCTTCGGCGTACTGGTGGCCGGCCTCGGCCTCGTTGCCCGGGTCCAGCTCCAGGAACAGGATCTCCTCGCGGCGCGCACGGAACAGCGCCAGCAAGCGGTGCGAGGGAATCTTCGCCAGCGCCTCGGCGTGTTCGAAATAGTCACGGTACTTGGCGCCTTCGGTTTCCTTGCCTTCGGCCACGCGGGCACGGATCACGCCGGTCTCGCCCAGCCAGGTGCGCAGCTCACCGACCAGCGCGGCATCTTCGCCCCAGCGCTCCATCAGGATCGCGCGTGCACCTTCCAGCGCAGCCTTGGTGTCGGCCACGCCCTTGTCGGTGTCGACGAAGGAAGCCGCGAAGACCTGAGGGTCCTGCGTCGGGTCGGCCAGCAGGCCATCAGCCAGCGGTTCCAGACCGGCCTCGCGGGCGATCTGGGCGCGGGTACGGCGCTTGGGCTTGTACGGCAGGTACAGGTCTTCCAGCCGGCTCTTGGTGTCGGCGGCCAGGATGTCGTTGCGCAGTTCGTCGCTGAGCTTGCCCTGCTCGCCGATGCTGGCCAGCACCGCCGCGCGACGATCTTCCAGTTCGCGCAGGTAGGTGAGGCGCACTTCCAGGTTGCGCAGCTGGGTGTCGTCCAGGCCCCCGGTCACTTCCTTGCGGTAGCGCGCGATGAACGGAACGCTGGCGCCCTCGTCGAGCAGGCCGACGGCGGCACGTACCTGGGCGGACTGGGCACCGATCTCGTCGGCGATGGTCTGGGCGATCTGCTGGGCGAGCGCGCTCTGGGCGTTCTTGGCGTCGTGCATTGCTTCAGGTCTGTGCCGCGTTACGGGAAGACCCCATTCTGGCAATCCACGACGGAGCCGGACAAGGCATTGACAGGGGGCGAGGTTCAGCAGCGAGGCCGGAGTGGACGCCGGCATCCTGGCGAAAAGAGAGCTCGGACTGGCCCTGGGCTGGGATGCCGGCGCGGGCGCGCGATGGTGGGCGCGCCCTGCCGCGTGTTGCGGAGGTCAGCGGTAGTGGCGGGCGGCGCGCTGCATGACGATCTCGTCACGCATGCCTTCCAGGGCCATCAGGCGGACCTTGCCGACACCCTGCAGTTCCATGAACCGCTCCGTGTAGAACTCCGGCCCCAGCGCGGTGTCGGCGCGGGATTTGCTGAAGCCGTAGGGCACCACGCCCTTCTCGCCATCCTTGCTACCACCGACATAAAGAACGATTGCCATGTGATGTATTCCTCCAAATTGCTACTGCGTACTGCACTCGATGAGCGATGCTGCGAGCTCATCGAGGGAGAGCTTACCGCGTCGAACCTGACTGGAACGTCACGAAGGCTAATGACGATCGGTTGCATGCAGATGACTGCGGGATCGCAGCAGAATGCTTACGGATCTTTAACTTCCGACTAACGAATCGGGGGTTTCCAGCCAACGGCGCAGCCCCTCGTGGGTGGTTTGGGATGATCGCGGAAAGCCGGTTTCCTGTGGGCTGGCCGGGTGGGTGGGGCTGGCGTGGACGCCGTGAACCCG